>NZ_JBEYXK010000028.1:69274-75233 GCF_040645035.1 Streptomyces sp. NPDC046876
GCCCGGGCGCCGCGGGCCCGGCGGGCACCGGCGGGATGTACTGCGTCGCCGCCTCGTCGTGCCCCGGCGCTGCCGGGAAGCCCTGGGCTCCGGGCCCTCCGGCCGGGACCGGCGCGATGTACTGCGTCGCCGCATCGTGGTGGGAAGGACCGGCAGGCGGGAAGCCCTGGGCCCCCGGCCCTCCCGCGGGCGGGCCCGCCGGTACCGGCGGGATGTACTGCGTCGCCGCATCGTGGTGGCCCGGCGCGGGCGGGAAGGGCTGGGCTCCCGGCGCCGCCGGGGCGGGCGGGACCGGGGGGATGTACTGGGTCGCGGCGTCTGGGAGGGGCGGGTACCCTCCCCCAGCCACCGCTGGGCGGTGCCCCCATCCGTGCGGCTGGCCGGGGCCCTCGTAGCCGGGGCCCAGGACGTGCCCGGGGCCGGCGGCCGTCGCCTGCCCCGGCGCGGCGTCCGGCACGGGTCCGGGGCCGGTCGGCGGGTAGGCCGGGGCCTGCGGGTACGCCGGGTCCGGGCCCCACGGCGCACCGGCCTGTGGGGCCGCCTGCTGGCCGCTCCCCTGTCCGCTCTCCGTCACCGGGACTCCTTCGCCGACTACTCCGAACCTACGGAACCGTCGACTCACGCTACCCGGACCCCGCCCCTCCCGTCAGTCCCGCCCTCGACCGGAACCCCGACATACCCGGACAGAAACCCGGCTATGCAACCACCTCCAGGCGAGCGGCGAACTCCCGTACCGCCGCCTCGTCGCGGTACGGCTCCACCCGCGCACGGAAGTCCTCCAGGTACTCCGCACCCCGGCTGGAGCGGAGCCCGGCCAGCAGTTCCGCCGCCTTCGCCGCGGTCTGGCAGGCCTGCTCCACCTCCCGCTGCTGCACCTGCGCCGCCGCCAGCAGCAGCAGCCCGATCGCCCGGCGCCGCTCCTTCCCGGCCGGCAGGCCGTTCAGGACCTCCTGCGCCTGCCGGGCCGCCTGGTCCGCCTGCCCCAGGTCCCGGTGGCAGTGGGCCAGCTCATCGGCGAGGTAGGCCTGGTCGAAATGCCGGATCCACACCGGGTCGTCCCCTGACTCCGGCTCCGCCCGCTCCAGCGCGGTGACCGCCCGCGAGGTCAGCACCGCCGTCGCCCGGGCATCGCCCATCAGCGCGTGCCCGCGCGCCTCGGCCGCGTAGAACATCGCCTCCACCCGCGGGGTGACCTGCCCGCGCGTGCCCTCCTGCGCGGCCCGCGCCAGCTGGGCGATCTCCCGCGGGTTGCCGAGCTCGGCGGCGAGGTGGCTCATCGAGGCCGCGAGCACGTAGCCGCCGTACGCGCGGTCCCCGGCGGCCTGCGCGAGGCGCAGCGCCTGGATGTAGTACCGCTGGGCCAGCCCCGGCTGCCCGGTGTCGACCGCCATGTAGCCGGCGAGCTCGGTCAGCCGGGCCACCGCCGCGAACAGCGCCCGCCCCACCGGCTCCCGGTACGAGCCCCCGATCAGTCCGGAGACCACCGAGTTGAGGTAGTGCACGACCACGGGCCGGACGTGCCCGCTGCCGAAGCGGTGGTCGAGCTCCTTGAGCGCGTCGGTGGTGGCCCGTACCGCCTCCACGTCCGGCATCCCGACGCGCGAGCCGCCATTGCGGGCGACCTGCGCGTCGGCGCCGGTGATCAGCCAGTCCCGGCTCGGCTCGACCAGCGCGGACGCCGCCACGCTCGACCCGGACAGGAAGTCGCGCCGCCCGACGTCGCTGCGCCACAGCTCGCTGACCTGCTCGATGGCGCCGACGACGGTCGGGGAGAACTGCAGGCCGATACCGGAGGCGAGGTTCTTGCCGTTGGCCATGCCGATCTCGTCGATCGTCACGGTCCGGCCGAGTTTTCGCCCGAGCGCCTCGGCGATGATGCCGGGCGCCCGGCCGCGCGGCTGCTGGCCGCGCAGCCAGCGCGCCACGGACGTCTTGTCGTAGCGCAGATCGAGGCCGTGCTCGGCCCCGCACATGTTGACGCGCCGGGCGAGCCCGGCGTTCGAGCACCCGGCTTCCTGAATCAGTGCCTGCAGCCGTTCGTTCGGCTGGCGCGCTACGAGAGGCCTGGCTGACATGGAAACCCCCAGAGGCCGCGGGTGATCGTTGGATTGATCACTTCCCGCCTGATGTGCGGAGAATCATCCGCTCTGCGTCGTGTCGCTACCCAACTCCGGCGCCCCGACCTCCCACGCGCCCCCACGCGTGCATCAGTGCGCCCCGTATGCAGGATCGATGCAGCGCCCACCGGGCGGTTTACCCCCGTAACCCGAGGTGACCGCGGAAGTTGTGATGGGCGTGGAAGAGACCATCGGAGTCACGGAGACCGCACCCATCCCCAAGCAGCGTGGCGAGCAGCTGCTGGACCATGCCGTGCGGTACGCGGAAGAACGGCACTGGGACGTCTTCGCCGGCACCTGGCTGGAGCCCGCCGAGGGGCGCGAGTTGTGCTCCTGCGGGGCGGAGGACTGCCCGGCTCCGGGCGCGCACCCGGCGGTGAAGGACTGGGCGCCGCTGGCGACGGGCAGCGCGGTGCAGGTGCGGCGCGTGTGGGGCAAGCGGCCCGAGGCGTCGATCCTGCTGCCGACGGGCCGGACCTTCGACGCGCTCGACGTCCCTGAGTCGGCCGGTTTCCTGGCACTGGCCCGCCTGGAGCGGATGCAGCGCACCCTCGGCCCGGTCACCCTCACGCCCGACCACCGGATGCTGTTCTTCGTGCTGCCGGGCGCCTCGGCGAAGGTGCCGGACATGGTGCGCCGGTACGGGTGGTCGCCGGCCGCGATCGACCTGGTGGTACGCGGCGAGGGCCAGTACGTGGCGGCCCCGCCGACCCGGTTCGGCGGCCGGGGCGCAGTCCAGTGGGCCCGCCGGCCCACCCCGGCGAACCGGTGGCTGCCGGACACCGAGGAGCTGATCGACGCGCTGGCGTACGCGTGCGGCCGGGAGGCCGCGGCGGAGCGGGCCCGGCGTTCCTCCTGAACCCGGCCGCCGAGTCGCCGCCGAGTCACTGACGAGTCACTGACGAGTCGCCCCCGGTCCGCCCGCCCACCGTCCCGCGCCGGAGCCGCAACGCCCCAGGTCAGCCCGGGTGGTTCGGCCTGTGAAAGTCATGACATACGTAACTGCTCCGCCCGCCGAAGCGGCCCTAGGGTGAGGACGTAGACCACGGGGACAGAACGAGAGGCAGACGCATGCCGGACCAGGGTTATGCGACGGGCGGGGCCGAGGGGACGGACGGCGCGCGATCCGCGTCGTCCGCCGGACGGGCGGCGGTACGGGTCGAGGGGCTCTGGAAGCGCTTCGGCGAGCAGGTCGCGGTGGCCGGGATCGATCTGGAGCTGCCCGCGGGCAGGTTCATCGGCCTGGTCGGCCCGAACGGGGCGGGCAAGACGACCACGCTGTCGATGGTGACCGGCCTGCTGCGCCCGGACATGGGCCGCGTGGTCGTCGCCGGCCACGACGTGTGGGCGGACCCGGTCGAGGTGAAGTCCCGCATCGGCGTGCTGCCCGAGGGGCTGCGCATGTTCGAGCGGCTGTCGGGCCGTGAACTGCTCGGCTACATGGGCCGCTTGCGGGGCCTGCCGGGCGAGGAGACCGACAAGCGGGCGACGCAGCTGCTGGACGTCCTCGACCTCGCGGGTTCGCAGCACAAGCTGGTCGTGGACTACTCGACGGGCATGCGCAAGAAGATCGGCCTGGCCGCCGCCCTGCTGCACAATCCCGAAGTGCTGTTCCTGGACGAGCCGTTCGAGGGTGTCGACCCGGTGTCGGCGCAGACCATCCGCGGGGTGCTGGAACGTTACACCGCCTCGGGTGCCACGGTCGTCTTCTCCTCGCACGTGATGGAGCTGGTCGAGTCGCTGTGCGACTGGGTCGCCGTCATGGCCGGCGGCCGGATCCGGGCCGCGGGCCCGACCGCTGCCGTACGGGGCGACGCGCCCTCCCTCCAGGCCGCGTTCCTGGAACTGGTCGGCGCGGGCGGCCGCGCCGCGGGCGACTCCCTGGACTGGCTGGGCGGGCAGGCCACCCGATGAGCGCCTCCTCCCCTTCCGTGAACCTGACCCCGGTCTTCGTCCGCCTGAAGCTGTCGCTGCTGCGCAACGGCCTCAAAGGCTCTTCCAAGCGCAAGGCCGCCTACTTCGCCTCGCTGGCGTTCGCGCTGGTGGTGGCCTTCTTCGTGACCCTCGGCCTGGCCATGCTGCACGGCAACGCGCACGCCGGCACGGTCGTCGTCCTGCTGGCCGGGATCCTCGCGCTCGGCTGGTCGTTCATGCCGCTGTTCTTCCCGAGCGGGGACGAGACGCTCGACCCGAGCCGGCTGGCCATGCTGCCGCTGCGCCCGCAGCCGCTCGTCCGGGCGCTGCTGGCGTCCTCGCTGGTCGGCATCGGCCCGCTGTTCACGCTCTGCCTGGCGGTCGGCTCGGTGGCGGCCGTGGCCCGGGACGCGGCGGGCATCGCGGCCGGTGTGGTGGCCGTGCCGCTGCTCCTGCTCGGCTGCGTCACGCTGGCCCGCGCCGTCGCCACGGCGAACGTACGGCTGCTGACCAGCCGCAAGGGACGCGACCTCGCGCTGCTCAGCGGCCTCGTCATCGCGATCGGGATGCAGGTGGCGAACTTCGCCGGCCAGCGGCTGATGCAGGCGGGCGGCCTGGCCAGGCTGGAGCCCGCCGAGGCGGTGGTGCGGTGGCTGCCGCCCGCGAGCGCCGTCGGCATGGTGGACTCGGCGAGCCGGGGCGCGTACGCGGAGGCGGCGGCCCAGCTGGCGGTCACCGTCCTCGCGCTGCTCGGACTGCTGTGGTTCTGGGGCCGGACCCTGACGAAGCTGATGGTCACCCCGGACGGCTCGACGATCGCGGCGGCGCAGCCGGCGAAGGAGAAGGGGTCCGCGGGCGGCGGCGTCTGGTCGCTGCTGCCGGCGGGGCGCACCGGTGCGGTGATGCAGCGCACGCTGCGCTACGTGGTGCGGGATCCGAAGACCAAGGCGGCCTGGGTGTCGGCCCTGGCGATCGGCCTGATCATCCCGGTGTTCAACGCCCTCCAGGGCGCGGGCTCGGTGTACATGGCGTGCTTCGGTGCGGGCATGCTCGGCGTGCAGATGTACAACCAGTTCGGGCAGGACACCTCCGCGTTTTGGATGGTCGCGCAGACCATCTCCGGGCCGCGGGACGCGTTCGTGGAGCTGCGGGCGCGGGCGTTCGCCCTGGCGCTGGTGACGGTGCCGTACACGGTGCTGGTCACGACGGTCACCGCGGCGCTCGTGCACGACTGGGCGGGCTTCCCCGCCGGTCTGGGCGTGGCGCTGGCGCTGCTGGGCTCGATGCTGTGCACGGGCGCGCTGGCCTCGGCCCGCTTCCCGTACTCCATCCCGACCGACGGCGCGTTCAAGAACGTCGTCCCGGGGCAGGCGGGCCTGGCCTGGGCGGGCATCTTCGGCGGCATGCTGACGTCAGCGGTGATCTGCTCGCCGGTGATCGCCCTGGCGGCGTGGTTCTCCTTCGGCGGCGACCGGTCGCTGGCGTGGATCCTGCTGCCGTTGGGCGTGGTGTGGGGCGGGGCGGCCGCCTGGGCCGGCATCCGCCTGGCCGCCCCGACCGTGGCGAAGACCCTCCCGGAGATCCTCCAGGCAGTCAGCAAGGGCTGACGCCCCATACGGCCCGGGGTGGACGGGGGTCTCCCCGGGCCCTTCGCCTGGCCGGCGTCTGTGACGAGGGCCAGGCCGCTCCGGCCCCGCCGTCGCCTGCGACGAGGGGCCGGCCATTTCAGCCTCGCCGGCGTCTGTGACGAGGGCCAGGCCGCTCCGGCCCCGCCGACGCCTGTGACGGGGGGCCGGCCATTTCAGCCTCGCCGGCGTCTGTGACGGGGGCCAGGCCGCTCCGGCCCCGCCGACGCCTGCGACGGGGGCCCGGCCATTTCAGCCTCGCCGGGGGGGGTGTGGGGGGGGGGGGGGGGGGGGCGCGCGCGG
>NZ_JBEYXK010000029.1:0-75065 GCF_040645035.1 Streptomyces sp. NPDC046876
CTCCCGCCCGCGGGGGGCCGGCGGCGGCGGCCCCTCGGCGCGCGCCGGCGGCGGGGGCGCCGGCCTGCTCAGCGCCGCGGCGGCCGGAATCCGCCGCCGCCCGGTGCGCCCCCGCCGCGGCGTCCCCGCTGCTGGTCCGGGGCGGGCGGGACGCCCCGGATCCGGTCCGCGAGGCCCGTGAAGGGCCGGAAGTTACCTAGACGTATGTAGTGACTTCATGCGCGGGCAGCAGTAGAACTCGTTCCCATTCCTTCGAGAGTGAGGAACGTCACATGAGCGACAAAGGCCAGTGCGGCAACGGCCCGCACGGGATATCGCGCCGCGGGTTCATCACTGGAACGGGTTCTCTTGTCGGGGCGGCCGTCCTCGCCGGGCAGACCACCGCCGCCCACGCCCTCACCCGCGGCCCCGCAGCCGCCGCGGCCGCCGCTACGGCCGGCCCCATCGAATCCGGAGCGCGCGTGCCGGTCCTGGTGATCGGCACCGGCTACGGCGGCTCGGTCGCCGCGCTGCGCCTCGCCCAGGCCGGCGTCGACGTCCACATGGTCGAGATGGGGATGGCCTGGGACACCCCCGGCCCGGACGGGAACGTCTTCTGCAACACCACCAGCCCCGACCAGCGCTCGTACTGGCTGCGCACCAAGACCAAACAGCCGCTGAGCAACTTCCTCGGCTTCCCCATCGACAGGGAGATCCCGCGCTACACCGGCATCCTCGACGCCGAGGAGATGGGCGGGATCATCGTCTACCAGGGCCGCGGCGTCGGCGGCGGCTCGCTCGTCAACGGCGGCATGGCGGTCACCCCGAAGCGCTCCAACTTCGGCGCGATCCTGCCGTCGGTGAACGCCGACGAGATGTACGGCACGTACTACCCGCGGGCCAATGCGGGGCTCGGCGTGGGCCTGGTGGACCCGGCCTGGTTCGACACGGTCGACTGCTACCAGTTCGCCCGCGTCGGCCGCAAGCACGCCCAGCGCTCCGGGTTCCCGTTCGTCTTCGTCCCCGACGTCTACGACTGGGACTACATGAAGCAGGAGGCGGCCGGCACCGTCCCGAAGTCGGCGGTGGCCGGGGAGATCCTCTACGGCAACAACCACGGCAAGAAGTCGCTCCAGAAGACCTACCTCGCCGAGGCCCGGGCCACGGGCCGGGTCACCGTCTCCCCGCTGCACGAGGTCACTTCGGTCTCCCCCGCGGCCGGCGGCGGCTACAGCGTCGTCATCGACCAGATCAACACCTCCGGCGACACCACCGCCACCAAGACCGTCACCGCCGACCGGGTCTTCTTCGCGGCGGGCAGCGTCGGCACGAGCAAGCTGCTCGTCCGGCTGAAGGCGACCGGTGCCCTGCCCGGCCTCAACGGCGAGATCGGCAAGGGCTGGGGCGACAACGGCAACGTCATGTGCGGCCGCGCCAACCACCTCTGGGACCCCACCGGCAAGGTCCAGGCCTCGATCCCCTGCGGCGGCATCGACAACTGGGACGCGGGCGGCGCCTTCGCCGAGGTGGCACCGCTGCCGACCGGGATCGAGACGTACGCCTCCTTCTACCTGTCGATCACGAAGAACCCGAACCGCGCCGAGTTCACGTACGACGCGGCCTCCGGCACGGTCCGGCTGAACTGGCAGACGGCGTGGAAGCAGCCGTCCATCGACATGGCCAGGACCATCTTCGACCGGATCAACGCCAAGGAGGGCACGATCTACCGGAGCGACCTCTTCGGCACGAACAAGGTGTGGGGCGACCACCTCACCTACCACCCGCTCGGCGGTGCGGTGCTGGACCGGGCCACCGACAACTACGGCCGTCTGCACGGCCATCCGGGCCTGTACGTGATCGACGGCGCGCTGATCCCCGGCAACACGAGCGTCAACCCGTTCGTCACCATCACGGCCCTCGCCGAGCGCAACATCGAGAAGATCATCGCCACCGACCTGTAGGGCACGGCGCGGCCCCCCGCCGCGCGGGCAGCCCGGGGCCGCCGGGCGCACCGGCCGGCCCCGCACCGCTGCCGGCGTGCGCCCGGTTCCCGGGCCCCTGCCTCAGTGACCCGGCAGCACGCACACGCTGTCGAGGCCCAGCACGTGGTTGAGGCGGCCGAACGCCAGCCAGGATCCGATGCTCATCGTCAGCTCCACGATCTCGAGCTGGCTGTAGTGGGTGGTCATCCGCTCCCAGAAGGCGTCGTCGAGGTGGTGGTGGTCGAGGGTGTAGCGCTCGGCGTACTCCGCGGCCAGCCGGGTCCGCTCGTCGAAGCGGTCGGTGGTGCGCCATGCGGCGACCGCGTCGGCGAACTCCTCCTCGACCTTCTGCCCGTCCCGCTCGGTGCGCCAGTCCAGGCAGAAGACGCAGCCGTTGATCTGGGCGACGCGCAGCCGCGCGGCCTCGAACTCGCGGAGCCCCAGGGTGGTGTGGGCGTACACGGACAGCGAGAAGTTCGCGGCGGCCGCGCCGATCCCGGGGACCATGTCGCCCCAGACGTACTCGATCGGGTGCTGCCCTTCGGGTATGTCGATCCTCATGCCGGTCATGGCTGTTTCCTTCCGGTCCTTGCGAGTCTGCCGACGGCGGGGCGCAGCGGGACGTCGAGGGCGTCGTAGAGGCCCGGCGGTGCCTCCACCAGCCAGTCGATGGCGCCGACCAGACGGCCGACGGCCGTGGCGTTCCCCCCTGCGGAGCGGTTGCCGCCCTCGTCGGCCGCCTCGACGGTGACCTCGATGTGCGGGCGGCCCTCGATGATCACCCGGTGGGCGCCGTCGCCGCCGTCCGGCGGCACGGGCCAGTCGGGGGCGCAGGAGCCGTGGATGCGGGTGACGTGTTCGATGACGAGGCGGGGTTCGCCGTCGACGATGCCCTGGACCTCGAAGCGGACGGCGCCCTGGGTGCCGGCCTCGAAGACGCCCATGGTGCGGGTGGTGACGGTCCGTTCGAGGGGGCGGCGGTCGACGGTCTCGCGGATCTCGTCGAGTTCGACGCCGAGGGCCCGGGCCATCATGCGGATCTGCCCGCCCCACACGAGGGTGGGGACGGACGGGGCGAGCATCATCGGCAGCCGGTCCAGCGGCTGCCCCATGCCGACGAGGTCGCGGACCGAGTCGGGCTGGTCGTAGGTGGAGTAGTCGAAGATCTCCTGGCAGCGGATGGCATCGATACGGGTGCCGAGTCCGCTGAGCAGGAGCGGGAGCACGTCGTTGCCCCAGCCGGGGTCGACTCCGGAGGCGAACAGGGAGCCGCCGCCCTCCGCGACGGCGGCCGCGACCGGATCGCGGAACTCCGGCGGGGCGCTGCGGTGGTCGTAGAGCGGGTAGAGGGCCGGGCTGACGACGACCGCCCCCGCGCGCACGGCCCGGGTGATGTCGGCGAGCGCCCCGTCGGGCCGGATGTCGCCGGTCGCCGCGTAGACGACGGCCCGCGGCCGGGCGGCGAGGACCGCTTCGACGTCGTCGGTGGCCACGACGCCGGTGTCGTGGCCGAGTTCGCCGAGCCGGCCCGCGTCGAGGCCGACCTTGTCGGGATGGTGGACGATGACGGCGGCCAGTTCCAGTGCCGGATGGGCCGCCACGGCACGGATGGCCAACCGGCCGACGTTGCCGGTGCCCCAGACAACCGTGGGAATCATGCGCGGAGGGTAGCGACAGGACCTGCAGGTTCCTAGTGCCGTGAGGGGAAAACTGCCCGGCCGGTCACTGGTTCTGACCGCCCAGCAGGAAGAGGAGGTAGACGAAGAAGGCGAAGAGGTGGCCGACGAACAGGTAGGCGATCAGCCGTATCAGCAGTCCGCGCGGGAACTTGCCTTGCAGGCGCATGGGGTGGGGCTCCTTGGTCACGGGCCCGGGGCTCTCGGCCCTCAGGGGCGGTGGTGGGTGGTCGCGGCGCCGGGGCCGCCGCCGAGGCACAGCCCGGCGAGGCTGCTCTGCAGCAGGGTGTGGACGAACAGCAGGTCGGCGCCGCCGGAGCCGGCCGCCGCGATCCGGTGCGGGGTGAGCGAGTCGAAGTGCGCGCTGTCCCCCGGCTCCAGCAGGTACTCGGCTTCCGCCAGGTGCAGCCGCAGCCGCCCCTTCAGGACGTACAGCCACTCCTCTCCGGGGTGTACGCGGACCAGCTCGCCCTGGCTGCGGCCGTGCGGCACGTGCACCCGCAGGGCCTGCATGCCGCGGCCGGAGCCGCCTGCCTGCCAGTACGTCCAGCCGTCGGCCTCCCGGGCACCCGGACCGCCCGCGCGTACGATGGGATCGGCCACGGCGGGGGTCTCGCCGAGCAGCTCGGAGACGGTCGTACCGTAGGTGCGGGCGAGTCCGAGCAGCAGCGGCAGCGAGGGCTGGCGCCGCCCGGTCTCCAGCCGGGAGAGGTGGGCCGGCGAGAGCCTGGCCCGTGCGGCGGCCGCCTCCAGGGTGAGTCCGGCGCGGCGGCGCAGCTCGCGCAGCTGCGGGGCGACGGCGGGCAGCCTGTCGGATGCGGTGCCGGTGCCGGGTGCGGCCGCGTCGCCGGGGCCGCCGGGACCGGGAGGACCTGGTGTCATGCTCCGATTGAGCCAGAACCTTGCCTGGTAGGCAATCCGCCTTGCCTCTGAGGCAAAAGCGCGCGAGTGCCCGCTCGGGCCTCAGGACGCTTCGCCGGTCCCGTCGCCGGTCCGATCGCCGCTGCGGTCGTCCGTCGCGGCCGGCCCCGGTCCGCCGAGGACCGCCTCCACCGTGTCCGCCTCGTCCGCGCTCTTGTCCGGGCGGTGCCGCAGCACCCGGGCGAAGCGCAGCGCGACCCCGGCCGGGTAGCGGGGGGAGCGCTGGAGCCCGTCGTAGGCGATCTCCACGACGAGCTCGGGCCGCACCCGGACCGTGAACCCGTCGTCCTGCACGGCCAGCTCGCGCAGCCGGGCCGTCTGCCAGCGCAGCATCTCGTCGGTGAGGCCCTTGAAGGTCTTGCCGAGCATGGCGAAGGTGCCGTCGGCGGCCCGCGCGCCCAGGTGCAGGTTGGACAGGAACCCGGTGCGCCGGCCGTGGCCCCACTCGGCGGCGAGGACGACGAGGTCCAGGGTGTGGACCGGTTTGACCTTGAGCCAGTAGCGGCCGCGCCGGCCGGCCGCGTACGCGGAGTCCAGGGCCTTGGCCATGACGCCCTCGTGCCCGCGGCGCAGCGTCTCCGCCCAGAACTCCTCGGCCTCGACCGCCTGCCCCGCCGGGTCCTCGACCGCCAGCCGCCGGACCCTGTGCTCCTGCGGGACCAGGGCTGCGAGGACCGCGTACCGCTCGCGTACGGGCCGGTCGAGCAGGACGTCCTCCCCGGCGGCGAGCACGTCGAAGAAGTACGGGGTGACGGGCAGGGTGCGGCGGGCGGTCTCGACGTCGACGCGGGAGCCGACCCGGCTCGCGATGTCCTGGAAGGGCACCGGGCGGCCGTCGGCGCGCTGCCCGATGACCTCACCGTCCAGGATGAACCGGTCGCCCGCGAAGGCCCGCGCCGCCCGCACCACCTCCGGCAGCCGGCCGGTGATCTCGTCCAGGGAGCGCGTGTAGACGTGGATCTCTTCGCCCTCGCGGTGCACCTGCACCCGGATGCCGTCGAGCTTCTCCTCCACCGCGCAGGGCCCGAGCGCGGCGAGCGCATCGGCGATCGACGCCGCGGTGCCCGCCAGCATCGGCTGGACGGGCCGCCCCACGCGCAGGGTGAACCGGCCGAGCGCGTCCGCACCCTCGGCCAGGACCGCCGCCCCCACCCGGGGCAGCGACCCGTCCAGCATCACGGCGCGGCGCAGCTCCGCGGCCGGCACCCCGGCGGCCGCGGCCACGCCCTCCAGGGCCACCGCGTCGAGGGCGCCCTGGCGGACCTCTCCGGAGAGCAGGCTGCGCAGGAACCGCTGCTCGGGTGCGGTGGCGGCGCCGAGCAGGGCGTCGAGGATCCGGCGGCGCTCGGCCTGGGACCCCGTTCCGGCGACGACGGCGAGCTCGGCCACCGCCGCGTCGACCTCGGCGACACCGAGGGTGGGGTGGTCGGCGGGGGCGACCTCCCGGCCTAGGGTGCGCCAGCCGAGACCGGGTCGGCCCTGCGGGAGCCGTCCGGCCAGGTACGAGATGACCAGGGCGGCCTCGGCGGCGGGCGCGGCGGCGAACAGCTCCGCGAGCAGGGCGGTCTTGCGGGACCGGGCGGAGGTCTCGGCGACCTCCCGGGAGACGCGCGCGACCTCGGCGAGCAGCATGCCGACATCCTCCCGCCGCCGGGCGCAGCGCGCAGGTCGGGCGGAGTCGCGGCGGGCCGCCTACCGCGGTCGCGGTACGCCGGGGTGCCGGGCGTAGTCCTCAAGGAGGTGGGCGGGTCCGCCTGGGGGCGCTGAGCCGGGGCGGGGGCGGCGTCTAGGGTTCGACGTATGACGCTCCGACTGCCGAAGCCGCCGTTCCTGCGGCGCCGCCGAAGCCGCCTGCTCGCGGGCGCCGCCGCGCTCGCCGTCGTCGCCGGGGCCGGGACCTGGACGGCGGCCGCGTCCGGCGGGGAGCCGGCCGTGCACCGCGAGGACCGGGTGCTGCAGATGCCGGGCGCCGCGATCGACACCTCCTGGTTCACCCCCGCGGGGCCGGGACGGCGTCCCGCGGTGCTCCTGGGCCACGGCTTCGGGGGCAGCAAGGACGACGTGCGCGCGCAGGCCGAGCGGCTGGCCCGCGACGGCTACGCGGTACTGACCTGGTCGGCGCGCGGCTTCGGCCGCTCCGGCGGGCAGATCGGGCTGAACGATCCCGCGTACGAGGTCAAGGACGTCTCCCGGCTCGTCGACTGGCTCGCGGCGCGGCCCGAGGTGCAGCTCGACGGCGCGGGCGATCCGCGGGTCGGGGTCGCCGGGGCCTCGTACGGCGGGGCGGTGTCGCTGCTCGCCGCCGGGTACGACCGGCGGGTCGACGCGATCGCCCCGCAGATCACGTACTGGAACCTCGCGGACTCCCTGTTCCCACAAGGGGTCTTCAAGAAGCTGTGGGCGGGGCTGTTCTTCACCACCGGCTCCGCGGGCGGGCTGACGGCCCCCGGCCTCCCGTCCGCCGCGGCCCCGAGCGAGGCCCCGGCTGCTGCCGGTGCGGGCGGCCCGGCGAACGGAGCCGGTGCGGGCGCCGGCGCGTGCGGCCGGTTCCAGCCGGAGCTGTGCGCCATGTACGAGCGTGTCGCGGCGGCCGGGACCCCCGACGCCGAGGCCCGGGACCTGCTGGAGCGGCGCAGCCCGTCGGCGGTCGCGGACCGGATCAGGGTGCCGGCGCTGATCGTGCAGGGCCAGGACGACTCGCTCTTCCCGCTCGACCAGGCCGATGCGATGGCCCGGGCGATCGCCGCGAACGGGGCGCCCGTGGCGGTGGACTGGGCGGCCGGCGGCCACGACGGCGGGATGCGCGAGGCCCGCCGCGTCGAGGCCCGGGTCGCGGCCTGGTTCGACC
This sequence comes from Streptomyces sp. NPDC046876, assembly GCF_040645035.1. Lineage (NCBI taxonomy): Bacteria > Bacillati > Actinomycetota > Actinomycetes > Kitasatosporales > Streptomycetaceae > Streptomyces > Streptomyces sp. NPDC046876. The sequence goes on from NZ_JBEYXK010000029.1 coordinate 7,407, forward strand.
GGTATCTCAAGGGGGACGAGGGCGCCGACACCGGTCCGGCCTTCCGCGTCTCGCGCTCCGGCGGCATCGATTCCACCGACGGGGCGGTGCGGCTGCGCGGTGCGAGCGGAGAGCACTACCCCGGCCTCGGTGCGGACCGCACGCAGGTCGCGCTGGCCGGCCCGGAGCGGGAGCAGACCTTCGCCAACCCGGCGGGCGGGACCCCCGCGGCGCTGTCGTCCGTACCGGGAATCGGCGGGCAGCTCGCGGCCTTCGGGGCCGGGCTGTCGACGGACTTCCCCGGGCAGTACGCCCGGTTCGAGTCGGAGCCGCTGGCCGGGGAGCTGCGGATCACCGGGGCGCCGAGCGTCACCCTGAACGTGAGGTCGACCGCCGCCGACGGCTCGGCCGTCCTGTTCGGCAAGGTGTACGACGTCGGGCCGGACGGGCGGCAGGCGGTACTGCCGCACCAGCTGGCCGCCCCCGTACGGGTGACGGACGCGGGGGGCCGGGGCCGGGCCGTGGAGCTGCGGCTGCCGGCCGTCGACCACGCCGTGCAGGCCGGGCACCGGCTGCGGCTCGTGGTGTCGGCCACCGACCTCGGCTACGCCTCCCCCGCCGCCCCGGCCTCGTACACGGTGTCCCTCCAGGGCCCGCTGGCCGTCCCGGTCGCCGACGGGGTGCGGACCGCCTCGGCGGGACTGCCCGCCTGGACCTGGGCCCTGCCGCTGGGTGCCGCCCTGCTGGCCGCGGCACTGCTCGGCCTGCGCCGGCCCGGCCGCGGCGGTGCACGGGCCGGGGCGGAGGGGCCGGGCACGGCGCGGCCCGACCCCGCGCTCGCCGACGTACCCCTGGACATCACGGGTCTGACGAAGCGGTACGCGAAGGCGCAGGACCGCTATGCGGTACGGGACCTGTCGTTCCGGGTGGAGAAGGGGCAGGTGCTGGGGCTGCTCGGGCCGAACGGCGCCGGCAAGACCACCACGCTGCGGATGCTGATGGGCCTGATCTCCCCCGACGCCGGCGGGATCAGGGTGTTCGGGCATCCGGTACGGCCCGGCGCGCCGGTGCTGTCGCGGGTCGGGGCCTTCGTCGAGGGGGCCGGGTTCCTGCCGCACCTGTCGGGGCGGGCCAATCTGGAGCTGTACTGGCGGGCCACCGGCCGGCCCGCCGAGGACGCGCACATGGCGGAGGCCCTGGAGATCGCCGGGCTCGGCGATGCGCTGGAGCGCGCCGTGCGCACGTACTCCCAGGGCATGCGGCAGCGGCTGGCGATCGCCCAGGCCATGCTGGGTCTGCCGGACCTGCTGATCCTCGACGAGCCGACGAACGGTCTGGACCCGCCGCAGATCAGGGAGATGCGGGACGTGATGATCCGGTACGCGGCGGGCGGCCGAACGGTGATCGTCTCCAGCCATCTGCTGTCCGAGGTGGAGCAGTCCTGCACCCACCTGGTGGTCATGGACCGCGGGCGGCTGGTGCAGGCGGGCGAGGTCGGCGAGATCACCGGTGGCGGGAACACGCTGCTGGTGTCGCTGGAGGAGCCGGTCGAGGAGGTGACCGTCGCGAAGGTGGCGGCGCTGGAGGGAGTGGAGTCCGCGGTGGCCTGCGAGGACGGCCTGCTCGTACGGCTCGACGGGGCGACGGCCGCGGGTCTGATCGCCGAACTGGTGCGGCTGGAGGTGCCGGTGAGCGGGGTGGGGCCGCACCGGCGGCTGGAGGACGCGTTCTTGACCCTGATCGGAGGTACGGCGTGAGCGCCATGGCGGAGGTCGCGGCCGGCTACCGGCCGGGCCGGACGCTGCCGCTGCGGGTGGAGGCGCTGCGGCAGTGGCGCCGGCGGCGGACGCTGGTGATGGGCGGGGTGCTGGCCGCACTGCCCTTCGTCATGATCATCGCGTTTGCGGTGGGCGGCGGACAGGACGGCGGCCGCGGCGGCGGGGACGGGCGGATCTCGTTCATCGACACCGCGACCGCCTCGGGCGCGAACTTCGCGGCCACCTGCCTGTTCGTGTCGGCCGGGTTCCTGCTGGTGGTGCCGGTGGCCCTGTTCTGCGGGGACACGGTGGCCTCCGAGGCGAGCTGGTCCTCGCTGCGCTACCTGCTGGCCTCGCCGGTGCCGCGGGCACGGCTGCTGTGGAGCAAGCTGGTGGTCGCGCTCGGGTTCAGCCTGGCGGCGATCGTGCTGCTGCCGGTGGTGGCGCTGGCGGCGGGCACGGCCGCGTACGGGTGGGGGCCGCTGAAGCTGCCCGCGGGCGGGGTCCTGGCGGCGGGGGACGCGGTCTGGCGGCTCGCGCTGGTCGCCGCGTACGTCTTCGTGTCGCAGCTGGTCACGGCGGGGCTGGCGTTCTGGCTGTCGACGCGGACGGACGCGCCGCTGGGCGCGGTCGGCGGGGCGGTCGGGCTGACCATCGTGGGCAATGTGCTGGATGCGGTGACGGCGCTCGGCTCGTGGCGGGATTTCCTGCCGGCGCACTGGCAGTTCGCCTGGGCGGACGCCCTCCAGCCGCAGCCGGAATGGGGCGGCATGGTCGAGGGGGCGGCGGTGTCGGTGTCGTACGCGCTGGTCCTGTGCGCGCTCGCGTTCCGCGGGTTCGCGCGCAAGGACATCGTGTCCTGACGGCCTGCCGGCCGGTGTGGGCCGTTCGCGTCAACGGCGCCCGTGCGCGCGTGTGCCGCAGGCCCCGGCGCTCCCCTCGCTGCTCACAATCGCGGTCGGCACGTCTGCGCGACAGCGAGGGGTACGACCGATGGAGCCAGCAGGACGTCCGGCCCGCAGGGCCGTGCTGACCGGCGGACTCGCGGCCGCCGCCGCGACCGCGGCCGCGGTGCTGTCGGGGTGCTCCTCCGCGAGCTCCCCCAAGGCCGTCACGGCCGCGCCGCCCGAGCCCCCGTCCACCCCGAAGGCCGCGTACGACCGCCTGATGGCCGGCAACGAGCGCTGGGTGAGCGGCGAGCTCGAACACCCCGACCGGGACCCGGAGCGGCGCGAGCTGGTGGCCCAGGCACAGAACCCGTACGGGGTGGTGCTGTCGTGCATCGACTCCCGCGTGGCGCCCGAGCTGATCTTCGACACCGGGCTCGGCGACCTGTACGTCCTGCGCACCGGCGGGCAGGCGGTCGGCCCGGTGGTCACCGGCTCGGTGGAGTACGGCCCGATGACGGGCGGCACCCCGCTCGTCATGGTGCTCGGGCACCAGCGCTGCGGCGCCATCGAGGCGGCCTACAAGGCGATGAAGGAGGGCAGGGCCCTGCCCGGCAACCTCCAGGCCATCGCCAAGGCCCTGCAGCCCGCGTACGAGGAGACCGCCAAGAGCCCCGGCAAGGACCCGGTCGACACCATGACCCGCAACCAGATCAGGATCACGGCGGACAGCCTGCGGGCCAACGCCGACCTGGGGCCCCTGGTGAAGAAGGGCTCCCTGGCCGTCGTCGGCGCCTACTACTGGCTGGACACGGGTCGCGTCGAGGTCCTGTCGGGCGCGCCGAGCTGAGCCCCGGCGTCGTCCTTCAGGCCACCGGGCCCGCGGTGCCCGTGACCGCCTCGATACCGGCCAGGAGCTCCGCCTCCAGCGGGCGGTCGGCGACGGCGGCGTTGGCGCGCACCTGCTCGGCGGAGGTGGCCCCGGCGATGACGGAGGCGCAGCCGGGCTGGGCCGAGAGCCAGCCGATGGCCAGGTCGAGGAGGCTGCGGCCGTGCTTGTCGGCGAGGGCGGCCAGCGCCTCGACGGTGTCGAGTCGCTCCTCGGTGAGGTAAGCGTCGCGCCCCTCCAGCCGGGATCCGGCGGGGACGGGCGCGCCGCGCCGGATCTTCCCGGTCAGCAGCCCGTTGGCGAGCGGGAAGTACGGCAGGACGCCGAGGCCGTAGTGGCGGGCGGCCGGGACGAGCTCCGCCTCGACGGAGCGCTGGAGCAGCGACCACTCGTTCTGCGCCGAGACGAAGGGGACGGCGCCGGTCTCGCGGGCGACGTGGGCGGCCTCGGCGAGCTGCCAGCCGCTGAGGTTGGAATGGCCGATGTAGCGGACCTTGCCCTCGGCGACGAGCTCGGTGAGCGCGGCCAGCGTCTCGGCGACGGGGGTGGCCGGGTCGGGGCTGTGCAGCTGGTAGAGGTCGATGTGGTCGGTGTCCAGGCGGCGCAGGGACTCCTCGACCGCGCGCCGGATGTAGGCGCGGCCGCCCTTGGCCCCGGCGGCGGGCCCGTAGCCCATGTCGACGCCGGCGAAGCCGAACTTGGTGGCGAGGACGACCTGCTCGCGGCGGCCCTTGAGGGCCTTGCCGAGGTGGCTCTCGGAGCCGCCGCCCCCGCCGTAGATGTCGGCGGTGTCGAGGAGGGTGATGCCGGCGTCGAGGGCGGCGTCGACGACCTCGCGGGTGGCGCGGGCGTCGAGCCAGCCGCCGAAGTTGTTGCAGCCGAGTCCGACGGCGGAGACCTGAAGGCCTGAACTGCCCAGGGGGAGATAGCGCATGCGGGTTGTCCTCCACACTCGTCCGGCTCGTGGTCACTGGCCCGAACGGCCAGTCTAGACGGAGTCGTTGTGCAGGCTCTCGGTCCCTTTCGGGCTCGGGCCCGTACTGCAGACGCATGCATGCTCGGGCCCGTGCTGCGGCTCATTGCAGTCGGTGCGCTCCCGCCGCCGGGGCCGCCGCCGTGATGCGCGGCGGCCGGTGGCCCGCCCGGGCGAAGGCCTGCGTGACGGCCCCGGCGACCGCCGCCTCGGCGTCCGCGTCGATCAGGGCCAGGGCGGAGCCGCCGAAGCCGCCGCCGGTCATCCGGGCCCCGTACGCGCCCGCCGCTTCGGCGGTGGCCACGGCGAGGTCGAGTTCCGGGCACGACACCTCGTAGTCGTCGCGCAGGGAGGCGTGCCCCTCGGTGAGCAGGGGCCCGGCGTCGCGCAGCCGTCCGGCGCGCAGCAGCTCCTCGACCCGTACGACGCGTTCGTTCTCGGTGACGACGTGCCGGACGCGCCGGCGCTGCACCGGATCGCCCAGCCGGGCCAGGGCCGCGTCGAGGTCCGCGTACGGCAGGTCGCGCAGGGCCGGCAGCCCGAGCAAGGCGGCGGCCCCGTGGCAGGAGGCACGGCGCTCGGCGTAGGCACCGTCGGCGAGGTCGTGCTTCACGCGGGTGTCGATGACGAGCAGGCGCAGTCCGGCGGCCGCGCAGTCGAAGGGGATGTGCTGCCGGTCGAGGCTGCGGGTGTCGAGGTGCAGGGCGTGCCCGGCGGTGGCGCACGCCGAGGCCGTCTGGTCCATGACGCCGCACGGCACGCCGACGTACGCGTTCTCGGCCCGGCGGGCGAGTGCGGCGAGCTCGGTCCGGGTGACGGGGATGCCGTACAGGTCGGTGAGGGCCAGGGCCGTGGCCACCTCCAGGGCGGCGGAGGAGGACAGGCCCGCTCCGGCCGGGACGTCGGAGCTGATGTGCAGGTCGGCCCCGCCGAGCGGGCTGACCGGAAGGCCGGCGTCCAGCAGGGCCCACAGCACTCCCGCGGGGTAGCGGGCCCAGCCGTCGGGGCCCTGCGGCGGGCGCGCCGGATCGAGGTCGGCGAGGCGGAGGGTGAGGACGCCGGAGGGGACGTCGGCGGAGTGGAGCCTGAGGAGCCCGTCCGTGCGCCGGGAGGCGGCGACCTGCGTGCGCTGCGGCAGGGCGAAGGGCAGGCAGAAGCCGTCGTTGTAGTCGGTGTGCTCCCCGATCAGGTTGACCCGGCCGGGGGCGGCCCAGACGCCCTCGGGCGCCGAGCCGTACAGACGGCGGAACGCGTCGGCAGCAGGGGTCGCGGTCACCGGCTCGCCACCTCCCGCAGCCGGGCGGCCGCGTCCTCGGGCCGGACGTCGTTCATGTAGGCCTCCATCCCGGATTCGGTGCCGGCCAGGTACTTGAGCTTGTCGGCGGTGCGCCGGACCGTGAACAGCTCCAGGTGGAGCGCGAAGTCGGCGCGCCCCTCGCCCGCCACCGGCGCCTGGTGCCAGGCGGAGACGTACGGCGTGGGTTCCGGCCGGTCGAAGAGCCGGTCGAAGCGGCGCAGCAGTTCCAGGTAGACGCGGGGGAACTCGGCGCGGGCGGCGTCGTCCAGGGTGGTCAGGTCGGCGGTGCGGCGGTTCGGGTAGAGGTGGACCTCGTACGGCCAGCGGGCGGCGTAGGGCACGAAGGCGGTCCAGTGCTCCCCGGCGAGGACGACCCGGGTGCCCTCGGCGGGTTCGGCGCGTTCGGCGGCGAGGACCTCCTCGAAGAGGTTGCCGCCGGTGCGGGCGCGGTGCGCGGCGACGGTGGCCAGCATGCGGGTGGTGCGGGGGGTGATGAAGGGGAAGGCGTAGATCTGGCCGTGCGGGTGGCCGAGGGTCACGCCGATCTCGGCGCCCCGGTTCTCGAAGCAGTAGACCTGCCGGACGCCCTCGCGGGCGGAGAGTTCGGCGGTGCGGTCGGTCCAGGCGGCGAGGACCAGCGCGGCGCGCTCCTCGTCGAGCTCGGCGAAGGAGGTGCGGTGGTCGGGGGTGAAGCAGATGACCTCGCAGCGGCCGGTGTCGCCGGCGAGGGAGGGGAAGCGGTTCTCGAAGACGGCCACCTCGTAGTCGGGGGCGGGGATCTCGCTCGCGCGGCCTTCGGTGGAGGGGCACAGGGGGCAGTCGTCGGCGGGCGGCAGGTGGGTGCGGCCCTGGCGGTGGGAGGCGATGACGACGAAGTCGCCGAGCAGCGGGTCGCGGCGCACCTCGGAGCCGGCGGCGGGTGCGTCGAGGGGGCGGGTGTCGAGGTGGACCGCGCGGGCCGCGCCGTCATCGGTGTCGTAGTAGAGGATCTCGCGGCCGTCGGCCAGTCGGGTGCTGGTTCGCTTCACGTGCACAGCCTCTCTCACCCGTGGGTGGCCGCGGACGGGCGGGCCGGATTCGGCCGGTGGAGCGGTCGTGGCGCGGATCACGGGCCGTACACCCGATCCGGTGAAGGACGGCCCCCAAGGGTGACATAACGTGCCCTCCATGGAGCAGGAGCACGCGCCCGGGCACGGCGCAGCGGCAGGCAGACGACGGTTCCTCACGATCGCGACGGGGGCGGCCGCCCTCGCCGGGCTCGGGGCCGTGGCCGGCTGCGCGGACGGGGACGCCGACGCCGACGCCGGCCAGGCACTGCGGGCGGGGCAGGGCACCGGTCCGAGCGCCCGCGCCTCCGCGGCCGTGGGCGCCCCGGGCGGGTTCGACGTCAAGGCCGAGAACGCCAAGCCGGGGAACGCCGACTGGCACGTGTCCAAGGCCGGCCCGGCGCGCGCCATCGAGGGCTTCGCCGACAAGGTGAGCGTGCTGCCCGGCGAGTCCTTCGGGCTGCACGTCTCCACCACCGCACCCCGGTTCACCGTCTCCGCGTACCGGATGGGCTGGTACGGCGGCGCGCGGGCCCGGCTGGTGTGGCGCTCCGAGGCCCTGCCCGGCGTGCGCCAGCCGGAGCACACGGTGGACCCCGCGACCCGGATGGTGCGCACCCGGTGGCCGCGTACGGCGACCGTCGACACCAAGGGCTGGCCGGAGGGCTGCTACCTGCTGCGGCTCGACGCACAGGGCGGCGAGGGCCAGCGCTTCGTGCCGGTCACCGTGCGGTCGGCGGCCACCGCGGGACACACCGTCGTGGTCAACGCGGTGGCGACCTGGCAGGCGTACAACCGGTGGGGCGGCTACGGCAGCTACGACGGACCGAACGGCGCGTACGGCACGCGGTCGCTGGCGGTGACCTTCGACCGCCCGTACGACTACGACGACGGCGCAGGGCTGTTCCTGGTGTACGAGGCTCCGCTGCTGGCCCTCGCCGAGCGGCTCGGCGTACCCCTGGCCTACGCCACGACCACCGACGTGGCACGGGAGAAGCGGCTGCTGGAGGGGGCCGCGGCGGTGCTGTCGCTCGGCCACGACGAGTACTGGTCGCCGGAGCAGCGGGCGCACTTCACCGCTGCCCGCGACGCCGGCACCAACATCGCGGTCCTGGGCGCCAACTGCTGCTTCCGCCGGATCCGGCTGGAGCCCTCCGAGCTCGGGCCGGACCGTACCGTCGTGTGCTACAAGAGCTCCTACGAGCAGGACCCGGGCTTCAAGCGGGGGCAGCCGGCCACTGTCGACTTCCGCTCGGCCCCGGGCGCCGACCCGGAGAGCGCGCTGCTCGGCGTGATCTACGACGGCTACCCGGTGGACGCCCCGTACGTGGTGACCCACCCTGAGCACTGGCTGTTCGAGGGCACCGGGGTGAAGGCGGGCGACCGGTTCGCGCACCTGGTGGGCGTCGAGTACGACAAGGTCAACACCGGTTTCCCGACCCCGCGGCCGATCGAGATCCTGGCCCACTCCCCGGTCGTGTGCGAGGGCCGGCCCAGCCACCAGGACACGGCGTACTACACGGTGCCCAGCGGCGCCGGGGTCTTCGCGACGGGGACCATGCGCTGGGTGGAGGCCCTGGACGCGACGGGCGACGGGCGCAGCGGCGCCAACCACGGCCTGGACGCGAAGGCGGGGGCCCTGACCACCCGGGTGACGGAGAACCTGCTGCGGGTGTTCGCGGCGGGCCCGGCCGGGCGGACGCACCCGGCGCAGGACAACGTGAAGACGGTGTACGGGGGTTGACCGGGGGGACACTTCGACCGAAAGGGGTGGACTCGTCCCGCAGGCGTGCATAGGATCGTGATCACGGCATCGCGTGTCGGTCACCGACCGGGTGAGGCATGGAGGTGCCCGTGATGTGCCTTGCGGAGGCATTCACACATGTCAGTCAGCCTGAACCACACGATCGTCCATTCCCGGAACAACCGGGAGTCCGCCGCGTTCCTCGCGGACATCCTCGGCCTGGAGGTCGGGGCCGAGTGGGGGCCGTTCGTCCCGGTGGAAACCGGCAACGGTGTCACCCTGGACTTCGCGAGCGCAGCCCCCGGTGAACCCATCACCGTGCAGCACTACGCGTTCCTGGTCTCCGAGGCGGAGTTCGACGCCTCGTTCGCGAAGATCGAGGCGGCCGGGATCCCGTACTGGGCGGACCCATACCAGAAGCACCCGGGCGAGATCAACCACAACGACGGCGGCCGCGGCGTCTACTTCCTGGATCCGTCGGGACACGCGCTGGAGATCATCACGCGCCCGTACGGCTACCAGGAGGACGCGGCCGAGTAGCGGTCACGGCCCGAGGTGCATCCGGCTCCGAGCGGAGAAGGATCTGGTCGGCATGAAGCTGCAAGTGGCCAGTTCTGATTCGTCGGCCGCCGTCTCCATGTGGTTCGGCCTGCGCTACCCCGACGGCAGCAAGACGAAGTGGCGGCCCGCCGGCTTCGCCCGCGACCCGGAGGCGATCCAGGGCTTCATCGAGGCTCACGGCGCACACAAGGCACTGCGCGGGTACGCGTGACTCCCAGCGCGTGCCGTGGCATATGGCGAAGGGACGAGGCAGCCGCCGAGGGGCGCAGCCTCACGGACGCCGTCCTCGGAGACCTGCCAAGTGGCAAGCTGTGTGCCGTGACCGCGAACGAGGTGGAGCAGATCGCCATGGCCCTGGCCGCCGCGTACGAACAAGGGCAAGGTCGGCTGGTGACCGACGTCAGCCGCGGCTGGGGCTTGCACGGGAGGGAGGTCGGAGACTGGCTTCGCCGACGCCACCCGGATGTTCGCAGACAGACCTGCGACCTCTTCTCCCGGCACGCGGACGGCTCGCTGGCTCGTCTCATCGAGGTGAAGGGCCGGGGCGGGCGGACGAGCGTCTCCCTCGTCGACCGGCAGTACAGCGCGATGGTGACCTGCCGCGAGGACTGGTGGCTGTACGTCGCCCTCGAGTGCCGGACCGACCGCCCGAAGCTCGTCGTCGTCCGTGAGCCGGCCCGCCTTCCGTGGCACCGCCTGCCGGGCGCCGCAGGGACGCTCCACGGCAGTCCGCGGGTGCGGGACGAAGGCCACTGGCACGTGGGGCAGGACGACATCCTGAGACTGGGCAGCGTGGTCACGGGCTGACCATGCGGCCCCACCTCGGCGCCGGCTGGAGCAGAGCGACTTCGCCGGGGTGACGTACCGCCAACGTACAGCTGCACGCCAAAGGCCCAGGCAGACGCGGTCTGCCTGGGCCTTTAGTGACGAACTACCCGTTCACGGAAGCAGGGGCGACAGGATTCGAACCTGCGGCATTCGGTTTTGGAGACCGACGCTCTGGCCAGCTGAGCTACACCCCTTCGGCGAGACCAACCATGCCATGTCGCGGCGCGGAGATCCAATCAATTGCCCGCGGACTCGCGGTGGCGGCGGGCGGGGCCTCAGAGGATCGTGGGCAGGGGAGGCGGCCCGAGCAGGAGGTTCCGCCATGCGCCGGCTGGAGGAAGCCGCACCGCCGCGGCGGCATGTGCGGCGGCTGCTGCTGTCGGGCGTCCTGGCGGCGCTTGTGCTGGCGGTCCCGTCCCGGCCGGGTGCGGCGGCCGGGACCGTGGCTCCGGGCGGCCCGGCTGCAACGGGCGTTCCGGCCGGCACGGCTGCTCCGGTCAGGCCGGGCGGTACGGGCGGGCCCGGCGGGGAGACCGTCTCGCTTGCCGGGAACGGGCCCGGCGAGCGGCTCGACGTCACCCTCACCCGCGTCGTGGACCCCACGGCACCGGCGGGGGCGGTGCCCGCGGCCGCCACGGCCGATCGGCTCGTGGCCGTACGGTTCCGGCTGGTGAACACCGGGACCGCGGTCTACCGCGACTCCCCCGCCCCCGCCGCGCACCTGCTGGACGCCGACGGCCACCGCTTCACCGGTTCCAACGCCGCGACGACCGCGGGCCCGCCCTTCCCGGAGACCGTCACCCTCCACCCGGGCGGCGGCTCGGCGCTCGGCTTCGTCGCCTTCCGCCTGCCGCAGGACGCCCGTCCCGCCGCCGTGCAGTTCGCGCTGAACGGCGGCCTCGCCGACGACGTCGGCCACTGGAGCCTGTCCTAGCGGCGGCCGCCGAAATCGACTGCGGCGCGGCGGTGTTCGTCCCTTACCCTCCGGACCATGCGCAATACGACGATCCGTGCGGTCAACCGGCTCACCGCACGCTGGGCCGAACAGGCCGTCACCGGCAAGACGGGCGACACCGGCGGCACCGGCGGCACGGGTGACACCAGCACCGTCCTCACGGCCGTGGGGGTCTGGCCCCTGCTCGCCCTCCTCGCCGACGGCGCGGCCGGCCCGGCCCGCGAGGAACTCTCCGAAGCCCTCGGCATATCCGCCGACTCGGCGGCCGCGGCGGCACGCGAACTCCTCGCCGGCCTGTCCGGCGTACAGGGCCTCCGGACGGCCACGGGGCTGTGGGCCCTGCAGGACCTGCCCCTGGAGCAGCAGTGGCTGGAGGCGCTCCCGGACGGCGCCCACGGGCTGCTGACCGGCGACCCCGACACCGACGCCAAGAGCCTCGACGCGTGGGCCGCCGAACACACGGGCGGCCTGGTCGAGCGGATGCCGGTCGACTTCCCGCCGCCCCCCGCGCACACCCAGCTGGTGCTCGCCTCCGCGCTGGCCCAGCGGCTGCGCTGGATCCAGCCGTTCCGTACCGGGATCGTCGAGCCGTACGAAGGCCCCTGGGCCGGACGGGTCCTCACCGCGCTGCGCCGCAGCACCACCCTCCTGGACCGGGTCCGCGTGGCGCAGACCCCGGCGGGTCCGGTCACGGTCCTCGAGGTGGTCGGCGACGGCGGCGTGGACGTCCACCTGGTGCTGGGCGCACCCGGTGCGCCGCCGGGCCGGGTCCTGTCCGACGGGGTCGGGGTGGTGACCCGCGCGCTCCCGGCCACCGGCGCGAGCCTGCTGCCCGAGGGGAACCCGGGTCCCGGCCTGCGCATCGGGACGGTCCTGTCGCCCGATCCGGAGCCGTACCTCCACATCCAGACGACGGCTTTCGACGTGACGGCCGAGCACGATCTCCTCGACCACCCCGGCCTGTTCGGCCTCACCTCGGCCTCGGACACGGCCGCTGGCCACTTCCCGGGGATCAGCCCCCGCCCCCTGGCAGTGGGCTCGGCACGCCAGTCGGCGATGGCCCGCTTCGACGCCGAGGGCTTCGAGGCCGCGGCCGTGACGGCCGTTGCGGCCGCGGCCGGCGCGGCGGCGCCGACCCGGTTCCGCTACCGCACCCGGCAGGCCGAGGTCTGCTTCGACCGCCCCTTCGGCTTCCTCGCCGTCCACCGCACCTCCCGCCTGGTGCTCGCGGCGGGCTGGGTCACCGATCCCCTCCCGTACGAGGAGCGCGAGTACCCCGAGTACGAGGAGTGGCAGAAGCGGGCCGAGGAAGAAGCGGCGGACGCCGAGTGGGAGGCGGAGCAGCGGGCCGTGGCGGAGCAGGCGCAGTGAGCGTCGCCGAGGGCCTCCTGGGTGGCCGAGCTCGACGGCCGCCCCGTCGGGCACGTCGGCCTGTCGCACGCGGTCGCGGGCGATCTGGCGCCCGCCCTGTGGAGCGGGCGGACCGGTGAACCCTGGGAGGCGACCGCCGTGGTCACCCGGTTGTTCGTCTCCCCCGGGGCCAGGGGGCACGCCCTCGGCGCCCTGCTGGTCGGACGGGCGGTGGAGGAAGCCCAGCGGCACCGCCTGCCTCCGGTACTCGACGTGCTGTCCCGCGATGCCGCCGCGGCAGCCCTGTACGAGCGGCTGGGCTGGGAGTTGATGGACACCGTCGAACAGCGGTGGAGGCCAGCAGACGGTGTACGTCCGGTGCTATGCCGCCCCGGCGGCCGGCGGCCGGGTTCCGCAGAAGGCGGGGCCGCGGCCGGTGCCGCCGCAGCCCGGCACGGGCAGGGAGGCAGCGGCCGCTGCCGTAGCCGACCGCGTGGCCCGGGCCCGCGGTGACGGCGCCCGCGCGGGCGCCGAGCGCGCGGTAATGGACCGCGGCCGTCCGCGGGTCGGCGGTGTCGGCCAGGGCGAGGGCGTCCGCCGGGCAGCAGCTCTCCCCTTGCCGCTGGACGACGTCGAGCAGTCGGGGGCGCAGATCCAGGCCCTGCTCAGCGCGGCCCGGCGCCGCTCACACCACAACGCCCTTCCCGCCTGAGGGCGTCGGCCCGGCGGAGCCGGGTCCCTTGGGGCTCCGCCCCGAACCCCGCGCCTCAAACGCCGGCGAGGCTGGAATGTGCCGGCCCTCCGCTTCGAAGGGTGCCGGCCCGAAGCCGCTGTGACCCTCTCCGTCGAGCACATCCCGTCCTGGCGGGCCGTGCTCTCCCGTGCGAAGGCCGGGTGGAGCCGCGAGGCGGGGTGGCCGCCGCCGAGACCGTCCAAAGCTGCGGCGGCCACGTCTCGTACGATCCCAACCACCGCTTCCTCCTCACGGGGCGGGCCCGGGCGCGCGGCCTCCCGGCCCGGGTGGGCCCGTACACCGGGCTGCTGAAGGCGACGCCGACGGCGCTCGCCCCGGCGGCGAGCCAGTCACCGACCTCCGCGGGCCGGATGCCGCCGGTCGGGATGAGCACCGCCGCGGGCAGGACCGCGGTGAGGGAGCGGAAGATTTTGGCGGGCGGCTCCCGCCTGACCGACGGCGGCGGCGATCTCCCCCAAGCAGAAGCCGCCCTCGGCGAAGACGGCCCCGCGCCGGGCGGCGACCTCGCGGACCTCGGGGGCCGGGTACGGGGAGACCAGGAAGGCCGCGCCCACGTCGAAGGCCGCCTCGGCCCGGCCGGCGGCGGTGACGGTGACGGTGCCCACGCCGGCGAAGGCCGGCCGGCCGTGCGCATCGGCGAGCGGGACGGTCCGGGCCACGGCTCCGGCCCAGCCGGGGATCGAGGTGGTCAGCTCGACGACCCGGCAACCGGCGGGCGGCCAGGGCGGTGGTGCGGCGGACGGCTGTGCCCGCGTCGGCGGTGCGCAGCACCGGCAGCAGGCGCTGGGCGGCCGGCGCCGCGTACGGCCCCGCCTCCCCCGAGGAGTTGGAGGCGTACGCCCCGGCGCTGCCGGCGGCGAGCCGAGCCCTGGAACCGCTGCTGCGGGGCCCGTCGAAAATTTTCTCGAAATCTTCTTCCGGATAAGTGTTATCCGGCCTCCGCTCGACGGTCTCCCAGGTATCGGGCATCATCGACCGCCGGTACGGACAGGGAACCTCACATGACTTCACAGCACACGGCAGAGCTGGTCGCGGCCGCTCGCGCGGGCGATCCCCGCGCGCAGGACGAGCTGGTCAGCACTTACCTGCCGCTCGTCTACAACATCGTCGGACGTGCGCTGAACGGCTCCGTCGACGTGGACGACGTGGTGCAGGACACGATGTTGCGGGCGCTCGACGGGCTGGGCACCCTGCGCACCGACGACAGCTTCCGCTCCTGGCTCGTGGCCATCGCGATGAACCGGGTCCGGGCGTACTGGCAGGCACGGCGCACCGCCCCCGGCGAGAGCGGTCTGGAGGCCGCCTGGGAGCTGGCCGACCCGGGCGCCGACTTCGTCGACCTGACGGTCGTACGGCTCCAGCTGGAGGGTCAGCGGCGGGAGACGGCCCGGGCGACCCGCTGGCTGGAGCCCGACGACCGGGCGCTGCTGTCGCTGTGGTGGCTGGAGTGCGCGGGCGAGCTGACGCGCGCCGAGGTCGCGTCCGCGCTGGAGCTGTCCCCGCAGCACACGGCGGTCCGGGTGCAGCGGATGAAGGCGCAGCTGGAGTCGGCGCGCGTGGTGGAACGGGCGCTGGAGGCGCAGCCGCCGTGCGATGAGCTGCGGGCGCTGACGGCCGGCTGGGACGGCCACCCGTCGACGCTGTGGCGCAAGCGAATAGCCCGGCACGCGCGCGAGTGCATGCGGTGCGCGGGGCTGTGGAGCGGACTGCTCCCGGCGGAGGGGCTGCTCGCCGGCCTGGCCCTGGTTCCGGTCTCGCTGGCCCTGCTGGAGGGCGTACGGTCGGCAGCCGCGGCCGGGGCGGTCCCGGCGGGTGCGGCGTACGCGGCGCAGGGCGGCGCGGGCTTCGGGACCGGGGACCACGGCGGTGCCGGGCACGCCGGTACGGGCCACGGTGGTACGGGCCACGGCGGTTCGGGCCACGGCGACCCCGGCTTCAGCGATGCGGTGACCCAGCTCAGCCCCACCGTCTCCGCGCAGGGCGGTCTGCCTGACGGCACGTCGGGCGGCGGCCGCAGCGCACTGCGCAAGCGTCGGCAGGGCCGGCGCCGGGCCGTCGGCGGTGCGGTGATCGCCGCGTGCGTCGCGGGCGGCGGCCTCGCCTACCTCGGCGGGTTCCCCGGTTCGGGCGACAAGGGCGACAGCGCCGCCCCGGCGGCCCCGCTGACCGCCCTGTCGGCGCCGGAGTCCGCGGCCGCCTCGCCGTCGGGCTCGGCCTCCCCGTCCGCGTCCGCCTCCCCGTCCCCCTCCGCCTCCGCCTCGCCGAGCCCGTCCGCCGAGAGCCCGAGCCCGAGCCCGACGCCGACCGCGTCGAAGACGGCACCGCGCCCCGCGCCCCCGGCTCCGGCGCCCGCCCCGCAGGGAGACGCGGGCCAGGTGATCGCCCTGGTCAACGCCGAGCGGGCGAAGGCCGGCTGCGGTCCGCTCAAGGAGGACTCGCAGCTGCGCGCCGCGGCCCAGGGCCACTCCGACGACATGGCGGCCCGGAACTTCTTCTCGCACACCAACCCCGACGGCGCCGACCCGGGCAAACGGACCACGGCCGCCGGGTACCGCTGGTCCACGTACGGCGAGAACATCGCCCGCGGCCAGCAGACGCCGGAGTCGGTGATGGACTCCTGGATGAACAGCTCGGGCCACCGTGCCAACATCCTCAACTGCTCCTTCAAGGACATAGGCGTCGGCATCCACGAGGGCCCGGGCGGCCCCTGGTGGACGCAGAACTTCGGCGCGCGCATGTGACCGGCGCAGCCGGGGGCGGGGCCGCCCCCCGCGTCCGGCGCTCCCTCCCTCCCTCCCTCCCTCCCCGCCGCCCGCCTCGCCTCCCTCCCCTCCTCCCCCGTTTGCTTCAAAAGCGGTGCAGGATAGGAGCTGGAGCGAAACGAGCTGACCAGGGGAGGGTGAGGTGGCGCGCACCGCACGCAGGGAGCTGCGACCGCACCAGCGCGAGGCCGTCGACGCCGTGGTGCGGGCGCTGGAGCTGCCCGCGGGAGACCGGGTCCCGGAAGCCGGGCTGCGCACCCAGGTGATCATGGCGACGGGTTCGGGCAAGTCGCTCGTCGCAGTGCGCTCGGCCGAGGAGCTCCGGGCGCGGCGCGTGCTGGTGCTGGTGCCCTCCCTGGACCTGCTCGTGCAGACCGTCGCGGCCTGGAGGGAGGACGGGGGCCGGGCGGGGCGCTCCTTCGCGGTGTGCTCGCTGCGCGAGGAGGAGGCGGGGCTGCCGACGACCACCGACCCGGCCCGGCTGGCCCGCTGGGGCGCCGGGCCGGCGGAGCGGCTGACCGTGTTCGCCACGTACGCCTCCCTGGGACTGGGCATCGTCGAGCGCGCGCACCTCGAAGGGCTGCCGGGCTGGGACCTGATCGTGGTCGACGAGGCGCACCGCACCTCCGGGCGCATCGGCAAGCCGTGGGCCGTGGTGCACGACAACATCCGCATCCCGTCCGTCCGGCGGCTGTACATGACGGCCACGCCCCGGGTGTGGCAGGACAGCGAGGAGCCGGAGGAGGGGGAAGCGGGAGCGGGTGAAGGGCGGGAGCGCGGCCGGGGCGCGCTGGTCGCGTCCATGGAGGACGACCCGGACGGCCCGTTCGGGGCGCGCTGCCACACCCTCTCGCTCGCCGAGGCCATCGACCGGGGGATCTGCGCCCCGTACCGGGTGGTGTGCGTCGACGTCAGCGACCCGTCCTTCCAGGCGGCCGTGCTGGTGGGCGCCGACGGGCGGTCCGACGCGGTGCGCGGCGTCCGCCTGGCGGCGCTCCAGGCGGCGCTGCTGACGGCCGCCGCCGGCCAGGGGTTCCGGCGGACCCTGGTCTTCCACCATCTGACCCGCGAGGCCGAGGCGTTCGCGGCGGGGCTGCCGGCGGTCGCGCAGCGGCTGCGCGCCGCGGCCGGGCCCCGGGACGGGCGGGCCGGGGGCGGTGCCGACGCGGCCGCGGAGCCGGAGCATCCCCGTACGGTCTGGGCGGACTGGCTGTGCGGCCAGCACCCGGCGGCGCACCGGCGGCGCGTGCTGGAGGAGTTCGCCGCGCACGGGGTGGCCGACAAGGCCTTCCTCGGCAGCGTCCGGGTGCTCGGCGAGGGCGTGGACACCAAGGAGTGCGATTCCGTCTTCTGGGCGGACGTGCGCGGGTCCATGCCCGACCTGGTCCAGGCCGTCGGGCGGGCCCTGCGCATCCGCCCCGGGGAGGGCAAGGTGGCCTCGCTGGTGGTGCCGGTGCTGCTGGGGCCCGGCGAGACCCCGGAGTCGATGCTGACGTCGCGCTCGTACGGGGACCTCGCCCGGCTGCTGGAGGCACTGCGGGCGCACGACACCCGGCTCGTGGAAGCGCTGGCCGAGCAGCAGGCGCCGAGCCGGCCCCGGGGGGCGGAGTCGGTGGCGGGGGCCGGCCTGCGCAGCGGTGCGCAGTCGCTGCTGAGCTTCTCCACTCCGCGCGATCCGGCACTGCTGGCGGCGTTCATCCGGCTGCGCGTACTGCACCCGGAGCACGAGCACTGGCGGCGCGGGGTGGAGGCCGCCCGCCTCTACGCGGCCTCGGCCGGGGACCTGAGGGTGCCGTTCGCGTTCAAGGTGCCCTCGGGCGCCCGCGCCGAGGCCGGTGGCTGGCCGCCCGGGCTGGCCCGGTTCCCGCTGGGCCAGTGGATCGCGGACGCCCGGCGCAACCACCGCCGCGGGCTGCTGGGGCACGAGCGCGTGGCGGAGCTCGACGCACTCGGCATGGTGTGGAGCCACTTCGACGTGGCGTTCGAGGAGGGGCTGGCCGCGGCCCGCGGCTGGGCCGAGGAACACGGTCACCTGCTGCCGCCGGCGGACGCCACCTGGCGCGGGGCGCCGGTCGGGATCTGGGTGAAGAACCAGCGGGCCGCGGCCCGCCGGGAGGGGCCCGGGGCGCTGCCGGAGGAGCGCCGGGAGGCGCTGGAGGCCATCGACGCCTCGTGGTGCCCGGCCTGGGAGATCTCCTGGCAGCGCGCCTTCCACCTGACCCGGGTCCATCTGGACGCGGGCGGCCGGCTCCCGCTCGGCCCGGGCGAGGTGGTCGTCCAGGGCGAGGACCTCGGCCGGTGGGTCCGTGCCCAGCGGCTGGGGTGGGAGCGGCTGGCCTGGTCGCAGCGCTGGCTGCTGGAGCACGTCCTCGGCGTGGCCCCGGCCGCCGAGTCCGAACGGCCGCCGCCGCGGCGCTCGCAGGCCGAGAAGTGGGCGGAGCACCTGGCCGCGGCCCGGCAGTTCCACGCCCGCGAGCGCCACTTGCGGGTCCCGCGCACGCACGTGGAGCGCGTCGGCGGCCGCGAGCTGCGCCTGGGCGCCTGGATCGCCAACCAGCGCTCGCGCGCCTCGACCCTCACCGCCGAGCGCGTCGCCGCCCTGGACGCCCTCGGCATGCGCTGGCCGACCCCCGGCTGAACGAGCACCGCACTGGCCGCCGGACCCGTCCTAGTGGTGGAAGCCCGAGCGGGGGGCCTGCGCCAGGGGCGGCGGGGGCGCCGTCTTGAAGTGGTCCACCGACCGGCGCAGGTCCTCCGCCAGCAGGGCGATCTGGTCGCGGGTCACCCCGTGGCGGATCAGGACGCGCTGGACGACGGTGCCGTCCTGGGCGGGGGGCAGCGGGTACGAGGGCACCTGCCACCCCCGCATGCGCAGCCGGTCGGAGAGGTCGTACAGGGTGAATCCGGCCCCTTGCGGGTCGGTCAGCCGGTAGGAGACGGCGGGCAGGGCCCCCTGCCCGTCGTAGAGGAGGGTGAAGGGGCCCATCGCGGCGACCTCGTCGGCCAGGTAGCGGGCGGTGTCGGCGCAGGCCTGCTGGACGCGCCGGTAGCCGGCCCGCCCCAGGCGCAGGAAGAGGTAGTACTGGGCGATGACCTCGCCGCCGGGGCGGGAGAAGTTGAGGGCGAAGGTCGGCATGTCGCCGCCCAGGTAGTCGACGTCGAACACGAGCTCGGCGGGGAGCAGGTCGGCGGTGCGCCAGACGATCCAGCCGACGCCGAGGGGCGCGAGCCCGTACTTGTGCCCGGAGGTGTTGACGGAGGCCACCCGGGGCAGCCGGAAGTCCCAGACCACGTCGGGGTGGAGGAACGGCGCGACGAAGCCGCCGCTGGCCGCGTCCACGTGGATCGGGATGTCCAGGCCGCGCGCCGCCTGGATCCGGTCGAGCTCGGCGGAGATGTCGGCGACGGGCTCGTAGTCGCAGGTGTAGGTGACGCCGAGGATGGCGACGACGCCGATGGTGTTCTCGTCGACGTACGCGTCGATCTGGTGGGGGAGCAGACCGGTGGCGCCCTCCTCCAGCGGGACCTGGCGCAGCTCGACGTCGAAGTAGCGCGCGAACTTCTCCCAGCACACCTGCACCGGCCCGCAGACCAGGTTGGGCCGGTCCGCGGGCAGGCCCTGGGCCTGGCGGCGGGTGCGCCAGCGCCACTTGAGGGCGAGGCCGCCGAGCATGGCGGCCTCGCTGGAGCCGGTGGTGGAGCAGCCGGTGGCGGCGGCGCCGGGAGGGGCGTTCCACAGGTCGGCCAGGATGTTGACGCAGCGGGACTCGATCTCCGCGGTCTGCGGGTACTCGTCCTTGTCGATCATGTTCTTGTCGAGGCACACGTTCATCAGACGGTGCACGCCGTCGTCGGACCAGGTCGTGCAGAAGGTGGCCAGGTTCTGGGCCGCGTTGCCGTCGAGGAGGAGCTCGTTGCGGATCAGCTCGTAGACCACGTCGGAGGGCGAATGCTCCTCGGGGATCCGGTCCTTGGGGAGGATGTGGCCGCTCAGGGTGGATGCGAACACGTCCGTTTCGGCATCGTCGGCGCGCTTGTCCTTCGTCTCATGAAGAGCCATATCCGGACTATAGGTGACGGATCATCATGAATCAGGCTTTGAGTTCCGGCCGACTCTGCCGTGTGAGCTCCTCCATAGCCGCTCCGATGTTGCAGAAGAAATTACTGCCCAATAAGCAGATCACCGCATATTTTGCTGTTTCGACCCCCTGGCCCACCCAGGGAGGGAAAGATTCCGCCAACTTGTTCTATGGGCAACTTATCCGCTGATGTCCGGATAGAGGTCAACGCTCTGTGACCTGCTGATAACTCTTCGGCCATGAACAAGATCACCCGCCGGCAGGCCCTGGGCACCACCGCCGGCGCTCTCACCGCCCTCGGCATCGCCGGCGCCACCGCGCACGCAGCCGCCACCGACTCCCGTGCCGGCACACCCTCCGGCACGGTCGACGAGGTGTACCAGGGCCGCCGCATCCAGATCACCCCCGCCACCGGCGGCGGCCAGCACGGAGGCCACCACGGAAGCGGCCACGGAGGCGGGCACGGCGACCTGCCGACCGTCCGAATAGACGGCCGGGAGCTCCACGTGATGCGCAACGCCGACGGCACCTGGATCAGCCTGATCAACCACTACGAGACCTTCGCCGACCCGCTTTCCCTCGCCCGCGCCGCCGTGCGCGAGCTGCAGGGCGCCGTCCTCGCTCCGTTCGCGCCCATGGGAGGCACGGCATGACCGTCCGCAAGAACCAGGCGTCGCTGACCACCGAGGAGAAGCGCGCCTTCACCAATGCGGTGCTCGAGCTCAAGCGCACCGGGGCCTACGACCGGTTCGTCTCGACCCACAACGGCTTCATCATGAGCGACACCGACTCCGGGGACCGCGTCGGCCACCGCTCGCCCTCCTTCCTGCCCTGGCACCGCCGCTTTCTGCTGGAGTTCGAGGCCGCCCTGCAGAAGGTGGACCCGAAGGTCTCGCTCCCGTACTGGGACTGGACCGCCGACCGCACCTCCCGCTCCTCCCTGTGGGCCGCGGACTTCCTCGGCGGCACCGGCCGGGCCCGCGACGGCCAGGTCATGGACGGGCCCTTCGCGTACGCGGCCGGGAAGTTCCCCGTCAACGTCCGCGTGGACGGCCGCACCTACCTGCGGCGCGCGCTCGGCGAGGGCGTCGCCGAGCTGCCCACCAAGGCCGAGGTCGACGCCGTCCTCGCCATGCCCGTCTACGACATGGCGCCCTGGAACAGCTCCTCCAACGGCTTCCGCAACCACCTCGAGGGCTGGCGCGGCGCCAACCTGCACAACCGGGTGCACGTATGGGTCGGCGGCCAGATGGCCACCGGCGTTTCGCCCAACGACCCGGTGTTCTGGATGCACCACGCCTTCGTCGACAAGCTGTGGGCCGAGTGGCAGGCACGCAACCCGAAGTCGGCCTACCTGCCCGGCGGCGGCACCGCCAACGTGGTGGACCTGAACGACACCATGCGCCCGTGGAACAACGTCACCCCGGCCGACATGCTGGACCACCGCAAGTTCTACACCTTCGACACCGAGCCCGCCGCGGCCGCCGCCAGCCAGCGGTAGTGCAGCTCGGGACGGCCGACCTGGCCGTACCGGGGGGTCCGGTCCGCGCGGCCGGTGTCCACCAGGTGCTCCAGGTAGCGGCGGGCCGTGATCCGCGAGATCCCGGCCGCCGCGGCCGCGCCGGCTGCGGTCAGCCCCTCGGGCGCCGACCGCAGCAGCGCGGCGACCCGGTCCAGGGTCGGCGCGCTCAGCCCCTTCGGGAGCTGCGCGGGCAGCGGGGTGCGCAGGGCGGCGAGCGCCCGGTCCACGTCGTCCTGCCCCGCCGCCTCCCCGGCCGCCGAGCGGAACTCTGCGTAGCGCAGCAGCCGTTCGCGCAGCGTCGGGAAGGCGAAGGGCTTCAGTACGTACTGGACCACCCCGAGCGAGACGCTCTCGCGGACCACGGCCAGATCGCGCGCCGAGGTCACCACGATCACGTCGACCGGATGCCCGGCGGCCCGCAGCCCGCGCGCGAAGCGCAGCCCGTGGCCGTCGGGCAGTCCCAGATCGAGCAGCAGCAGGTCCACGCGGGTCCGTTCCAGGACCCGGGTGGCCTCGGCCAGCGAGTGGACGGCTCCGACGGCGGTGAAACCGGGCACCCGGCCCACGTACAGCGCATGCGCGGCGGCGGCGACCGGGTCGTCCTCCACGACGAGCACCCGCACCGCGGGCGCCCGGCCCGCTCCGGCCGCGGTCATACCGGCAGCTCCCTTCCCCTGGGCAGTCGTACGGTGAACTCCGCTCCCCCGCCGGGCACTGCGGCGGCTTCCGCACTGCCCCCGTGCCGGTGCGCCACCTGGCGCACCAGGGCCAGACCGAGGCCCCGCCCCTCACCCTTCCCCGACCAGCCGCGCCGGAACACATCCGTCCCGGCCCCCTCGGGCAGCCCGGGGCCGTTGTCGGCGACGCGCAGCAGCAGCCCGTCCGCCTCCGGGCGTACGGTGACCTCGATCCGCGCTCCCGGCACGCCCGTGAGCGCGTCCACGGCGTTGTCGACGAGGTTGCCGAGCACGGTGACGAGGTCGCGCGCCGGGAGCACGCCCGCCCCGCCCTCCACGGCGTCGTCGGCGGCGGGCGCGCCGACCGCACGGCTGTCCGGGGTGACGACCAGCTCCACGCCCCGTTCGTGCGCCTGGGCGGCCTTGCCGAGCAGCAGCGCCACCAGCACCGGCTCCCCGACCGCCGTGACCACCTCGTCGGTGAGGGCCTGGGCCAGCTCCAGTTCGGCGGTGGCGAATTCCACCGCCTCCTCGGCGCGCCCGAGTTCGATGAGCGAGACCACCGTGTGCAGCCGGTTCGCGGCCTCGTGGGCCTGGGCGCGCAGCGCCTGCGTGAAGGCCCGCTCGTGGTCCAGCTCCCCGGTCAGCGACTGGAGTTCGGTGTGGTCGCGCAGGGTGACCACCGTGCCGCGGCGGCCGCCGCCGGCCACGGGCGAGCTGTTGAGGACCAGCACCCGGTCGGCCGTCAGGTGCACCTCGTCCACGCGGGGCCGGTCGGCGAGCAGGGCCCCGGTCAGGGGCGGCGGCAGCCCGAGGTCGGCGGCCGCGGTGCCGCGGACGTCCCCGTCCAGGCCGAGCAGTTCGCGCCCGGCGTCGTTGATCAGGGTGATCCGGCGGCGGCCGTCGAGCATCAGCAGCCCCTCGCGGACGGCGTGCAGGGTGGCCTGGTGGTAGTCGTACACGCGGCTGAGCTCGGCGGCGTTCATGCCGTGCGTGTGCCGGCGCAGCCGGGCGTTGACGACGTACGTGCCCACCGCGCCGAGGGCGAGCGCCCCGGCCGCCACCCAGGCGAGGGCGGTGAGCTGCCGGGCGAGGCGGGCGCTGATGGCCCGGACGGTGATCCCGGAGGCGACCATGCCGACGACGCGGCCGCCGTCCCCGATCGGGGTGACCACGCGGATGGAGGGTCCCAGCGTCCCGGTGTAGGTCTCGCTGAAGGTGTCTCCGCGCAGGGCGCGGGCGGTGTTGCCCATGAAGGGCTCGCCGATGCGGCGCGGGTCGGGGTGGGTCCAGCGCCTCCCGTCCGGGGCCATGATCGTCACGAAGTCCACGCCCGAGTCGATGCGTACCCGCTCGGCGTACGGCTGGAGCACGGCGGAGGGGTCGCCGCCGCGCCCCGCGCCCCGTACGGCGTCGAGGACGGACGGTGAATCGGCGACGGCGCGGGCCACGGCCCCGGCCTGGCGGCGGGCCGCCTCCTCGGCCTGGCCGCGGGCGGTGGCGTACGCGAAGACCGCGCAGCCGGCGACGACCACGGCGACCAGCAGCACCTGCATGGCGAAGAGCTGGCCCGCGAGGCTGCGGGGAGGCCGGGGGAAGCGGAACATGACGGTCAGTGTGCACCGGTCCGTGAACTCAATGAACGCAAGGGTGACCGGGGTCACAGGGCTGAGCGATGGTCTCCCGGAACGACTTCACCACCAGGAGGCGAACGTGGCCGCCAGACCCGCCAGACCCGCCGGACCCGCTGGACGCGACCGGACCCACTATCTCTACATCGCGGTGATCGCCGCGGTGCTGCTCGGCATCGCCGTCGGCTTCGCCGCGCCCGGCACGGCCGTGGAGCTCAAGCCCTTGGGCACCGGCTTCGTGAACCTCATCAAGATGATGATCTCGCCGGTGATCTTCTGCACGATCGTGCTGGGCATCGGGTCGGTGCGCAAGGCCGCCAAGGTGGGCGCGGTCGGCGGCCTCGCCCTGGGCTACTTCATGGTGATGTCCACGGTGGCGCTGGCCATCGGCCTGGTCGTCGGGAACCTGCTGGAGCCGGGCAGCGGGCTGCACCTGACCGAGGCCGTCAAGCACGCGGGTGAGGCGCAGGCCAAGGCGGGCGGGGCGCAGAGCACGCCCGAGTTCCTGCTCGGGATCATCCCGACCACGCTGGTGTCGGCCTTCACCGGCGGGCAGGTGCTCCAGACGCTGCTGGTGGCGCTGCTGTGCGGGTTCGCGCTGCAGGCGATGGGGACTGCGGGCGAGCCGCTGCTGCGCGGTATCGGGCACGTGCAGAAGCTGGTGTTCCGGGTGCTGGCGATGATCATGTGGGCGGCGCCGGTGGGCGCGTTCGGCGCGATCGCGGCGGTGGTCGGCGCGACCGGGATCGATGCGCTGAAGTCCCTCGCCGTCATCATGATCGGCTTCTACACCACCTGCCTGCTGTTCGTGTTCCTCGTCCTCGGCACGCTGCTGCGGGTGTGCACCGGGGTGAGCGTCTTCGCGCTGCTGCGCTATCTGGGACGGGAGTTCCTGCTGATCCTGTCCACCTCCTCCTCCGAGTCGGCCCTGCCTCGGCTGATCGCGAAGATGGAGCACCTGGGCGTCTCCAAGCCGGTGGTCGGCATCACGGTGCCGACGGGCTACTCGTTCAACCTGGACGGGACGGCCATCTACCTGACGATGTCCTCGCTGTTCGTCGCGGAGGCGATGGGCAAGCCGCTCGCCCTGGGCGAGCAGATCTCGCTGCTGCTGTTCATGATCGTGGCCTCCAAGGGCGCCGCCGGGGTAACCGGCGCGGGACTCGCCACGCTGGCCGGCGGGCTCCAGTCGCACCGGCCCGAACTCGTCGACGGCGTCGGCCTGATCGTGGGCATCGACCGGTTCATGAGCGAGGCGAGGGCGCTGACGAACTTCGCGGGCAATGCGGTGGCGACGGTGCTGATCGGCACCTGGACGAAGGAGTTCGACCGCGAGCGGGCCGCCGAGGTCCTCGCGGGCCGGCTGGAGTTCGACGAGACCTCGCTGGTCGACGACGGTCACGGGACGGTGGGCCTCCCCGTTCCCGGCCAGTCGGCCGGCGACAAGGACGGCGTACCGGCCTGAGGCTTACTGCCGGTACGCCGCCCACGGCCGGCCGGGCAGGGCTCGCCCCCACGGTGCCCCGCCCGGCCGGCCTTCCCCTGCCCGCGGACCCGACCGAATGTTTTCGGCCATTCGACCGACAACTTGCCTGCGGTAAAACTTACTTCCGCACCGGGGCACGCGTCTGACATCTTGCGTCCACCACTCGTTTCGTACGGCCCGGTAACTGCCATCCGCAGCACCGGGTCATCGGAGGACGCATTGATACCCCACATATCCAGCCGACCTCGCCGTACCCTCGTTCTGGGCGCCGCCCTCGGCGCCGCCCTGGCCTTCGGGGCCCCCTCGGCCATCGCCGGCACCCTGCCGGTCGTGCCGTCCGCCCCCTCGGCCACCGCCAAGGCCCCGGCCAAGGCCCCGGCCGCGGCGTCGGCTTCCCAGAGTGCGACCTGGGTTGCCGGCACCCGTGCCTACCTCGTCATCACCGCTCCCGGTGACAGCTCGGCCGTGCGCGCGGCCGTCGCCGCCAACGGCGGCACCGTCTTCTCCAACTTCGACGCCATCGGCGTGATCGTCGCCCACTCGGCCTCCGCGGGCTTCGCCGACACGATGCGCGGCGTCAGCGGGGTCCAGCAGGTCGGCGCCACCCGCACCTCGGACGTGCCCGCCGATGCCTACAACCCGGCGCTGCCCGCCAACCCGGCGCAGGCGACGACCCCCGCCGGCGAGCCGGTCCGCGCCGACATGAGCCAGATCAAGGCCGACCAGGCCTGGGCCGTCACGACCGGCTCCCCCTCGGTGAAGGTCGGCATCCTCGACACCGGCGTGGACGACCAGCACCAGGACCTGGCGCCGAACTTCAACGCGGCCGACTCGGTCTCCTGCGCCTACGGCAAGCCCGACACCCGCTCCGGCGCCTGGCGCGACGTGGACACCCACGGCACCCACGTCGCGGGCACCATCGCGGCCGCCAAGAACGGCAAGGGCGTCGTCGGCGTCGCGCCGGGCGTGAAGATCTCCGCGGTCCGCGTCGCCGAGCCGGGCAACGCGTTCTTCTTCGCCGAGAACACCATCTGCGGCTTCGTGTGGGCCGGCGACCACGGCTTCAAGGTCACCAACAACAGCTACTACACGGACCCGTGGCAGTTCAACTGCCCGGACAACGCCGACCAGGCCGCCATCATCGAGGGCGTCAAGCGCGCCCAGGAGTACGCGGAGAGCAAGGGCTCGCTCCAGGTCGCCGCGGCGGGCAACGAGAACTACGACCTCGCCCACAAGACGACCGACAGCGCGAGCCCGAACGACTCGACGCCGGTCACCCGCACCATCACCAACGCCTGCCTCGACATCCCGACCGAGCTCCCCGGCGTGGTCACGGTCGCGGCCAACGGCACCGGCACCACCAAGGCCTCCTTCTCCAACTTCGGCCAGGGCGTGATCGACGTCGCCGCACCCGGCAGCGACATCTACTCCACCCTCCCGGGCGGCAAGTACGGCTCCAAGAGCGGCACGTCGATGGCCACCCCGCACGTGGTGGGCGTCGCCGCGCTGATCGCCAGCGCCAACCCCGGCATCACCCCGGCGCAGATCCGCGACAAGCTGGCCACCCAGGCCAACGACATCGCCTGCCCCTCGGACAGCCGCTGCACGGGCACCACGGCCAACAACGCGTTCTTCGGCGAGGGCCAGGTCGACGCCCTGAAGGCCGTCGGCACCGCCAACCCGCCCGCCGGCAAGTACTTCGAGAACCTCGGCGACTTCGCCATCAGCGACAACACGACGGTGGAGAGCCCCATCACCGTCAGCGGGGTCACCGGCAACGCGCCCGCCACGCTGAAGGTCGGCGTCGACATCAAGCACACCTACATCGGTGACCTGAAGGTCGACCTCGTCGCCCCCGACGGCTCCGTCTACACCCTGCACAACCGGGCCGGCGGCAGCGCCGACAACATCCTCCAGACCTACACCGTCAACGCCTCCTCCGAGGTCGCGGGCGGCACCTGGAAGCTCCGGGTCAACGACAACGCCAGCAGCGACACCGGCAAGATCGACGCCTGGAACCTCACCTTCTGACCCGCAGCCGCACGCCGGCTGAACCGGCGCACGGACACGCATGAGGCGCAGGCCGCCCGGGAGCGGACCCTTCCGCACCCGGGCGGCCTGCGCCGCGTCCTACCGCGTGCGCAGCACGCAGTCCCCGCACAGCCCGCCGCCCGGCACCTTGTAGTACAGGCAGCAGCTGCGCCGGACGAAGGCCACCCCGAGCCCCTCCTCGTGGATGAACCGGCCCGTCCCGCCCAGCGCCCCGCCCTCGCCCAGCAGACCGGCCGCGAGCTCCACCGCCGCGCCGCCCGGCACCCGGTCGAGCAGCACGCGCAGCGCCCCGACCAGCCCGGAGGCCGCGTTGCCGCGCAGCACCTTCGGCGAGAGCCCGTAGCGCTCCCGCAGGGCCGCCCCGAGGCCGTCGAGGTTCCCGAGGACGCATCCGCCGAGCTCCGAGGCCGGCAGGGTCCCTTCACCGGGGTCGGGCAGCCACAGCTCCAGCGAGCCCGCCTCCGGCAACCGCCACCACACCCGCTCGGCCGACAGGTCCGGCACCCGGCCGGACAGGGCGGCGCAGCCCAGCCCGAGCGACCACAGCCGCGAGGCGATCCCGAACTGCGCGGTCGACGCCGCGACCCGGCCTGGGCCGCTGCCGATCCGCCGGCCGATCTCGCAGACGTACGGCCCGAGCAGCTCCCCGTACAGCTCGGCCAGCGGGCGGAAGCCCTCCCCCGGCGGCTCCTTGCCGTACGGCACGGTGAAGAACGGCCCCACCTGCGCCAGCCGGCCCAGTACGTCGTCCATGTCCATGCCGAGGATGATCTCAGGCGGAGGCCGCCCCTCCGACCGGCCCCGCCTGCTCGGCGGCCCGTACGCCGGCCCCCGTGGGCCGGGCGCCCCCGCGGCCCGGCTGCGCCCACCGGACCGCCGGGCCCATCGCGTACGAGGCGGCCAGCAGCACCGCGCCGAGCAGCAGCCAGCCGGGGATCCCCCACAGCAGGAGCAGCGAGGTCAGGACCGTCGGCCCCAGGGTCCGGGCCAGGGGCACCCCGGTGCCGAAGAAGCCCTGGTACTGGCCCATGTGCGCGGCGGGCGCCAGCGCGAAGCCGATCTGCCAGGACCCGGCGGACTGCCGCATCTCCGCATCCACCTGGAGCAGCGCGCCCGCCACGAGCAGGGCCGCGGCCGCCCAGCCCGCACCGGGCAGCGCCGAGAGGGCGAACACGACGCACGAGGCGGCCATGACCAGCCCGGAGATCCGCAGGGCCCGCCGCGCCCGGTCCAGGTCGGTCACCGGCCCGGCCATGCGCACCTGGAACAGCATCACGGCGCCGGTGTTGAGCACGAACAGCGCCGAGGCCAGCCAGCCGGGGGCGCTGGTCCGCTCCACGATCCACAGCGGGATCGCCAGGCTCAGCAGCGGCATCCGCAGCAGCAGGACCGCGTTCAGCAGGGTGACGAGCGCGTACGGCCTGTCCCGCAGCACCGCCAGCCGGGCCTCCCCCGCCGCCCGCCGCGGTACGGGGGCGACCGCGGGCAGCGACAGCAGGACGGCCGCGCAGACCAGGAAGCCCACCGCGTCCAGGGCGAGGGCGGCCCGGTAGGCCCCCTCGGTGCCGGCGCCCAGGGCGATCCCGCCGAGCGCCGCGCCGAGCGCGAGGCCCGCGTTCAGCACCGACTGCAGGTGGGCCAGGACCCCGGTGCGCTGCCCGGGGGCCACGAGCCCGGCGAGCAGGGCCTGCCGGGCGGCGGCCAGCCCGCACTGGGCGGTGGCGTAGGCGGTGACGGCGAGCAGGAAGGCCCCGTAGGAGCGGATCACCAGGAAGGAGGCGACGGAGGCGGCGGTGGCCAGCGCCAGCAGTACGGAGGTGCCGCGGGGGCCGCGCCGGTCGGCCAGGGCTCCGAGCGGCACGCCGGCGACCGACCCGACGGCCCAGGCGAGGGTCAGGCCGAGGCCGATCCGGGCGGGCGAGAGCCCGACCACGCCGGTGAAGTACAGGGCCGAGCACACGTAGTAGGCGCCGTCTCCGACGGAGTTCGTCAGCTGGGCCGCGGCCAGGCGGCGGGGCGCTCCGGGCGGGGGCAGGATGCGTGTCGTCACCCGCTCATCAGATCACTGGAATGGCCCATTCCAGGGGTCCAATCGCCCCTCGCGGGCATGGGCCACTTCGGGTCGCGGACCGGCCCGGACGGCGCCGCAGCCTCCCCGCGGAACCGGCCCTTCGGCGCCGCCCCGCCGGCGCCCGCGTGTTCGATGCTTAAGGCTCCCGGGTCCGACCACCGGATCGGCTGCGCGGCCGGCCGGCGGGGGCGTGTCCGGGCCCACGCGGGTCGGGCCGCATTGTCGCAGGTCAGAGGTGATCGCGAGGTAAACGGAAGCCGTCGGGACCGCCGTCCGGGGCCTCGTCGGAAAACATGGCCGCGGCGTTGCCATTCAGGGGGTTCAAGAGAGGACATTAAGGGGCTACATTGAGGCACTCGCGCTTCACCTGACAGCCCGTTGCCTTTCACCCGCGTTTTGCGCGGGGGGTGACCTCGGAAGCGCACACTGTGCAACCACCCCACCGCCCAGAAGGACCGAAGGCTCCGTGCCCGTACCCGTACTTCTCGCCGGCCGCTCCGTGCGGCTCGAGCCCCTCGCCCCGCACCACGTCGAGGCCTTGGCCACGGCCGGGGCCGAGGATCGTACGACTTACGCCTTCACCCCCGTACCCCATGGGGTGCAGGCGTCCCACGAGTACATCGAACGTGCCCTCGCCGACCAGGCGGCGGGTCGATCGCTCCCGTTCGCGGTGGTCAGAGCCGCGGACGGACTGGTTGTCGGTTCGACCCGGTTCCTGGAGCTGGACTACTGGCAGGGGCCTCTGGTGTGGCCCGCCGTGCCGGGCGTCCCCTTCGGCGATCCGGCGACGGCGATCCCCGATGCCGCCGAGATCGGCAATACCTGGCTGTCCCCGGGCGCCCAGGGCACCGGCATCAACACCGAGGCGAAGCTGCTCATGCTGCGCCATGCCTTCGAGACCTGGGGCGTGCGGCGGATCTCGCTGCGCGCGGACGCCCGCAACGTGCGCTCGCGGGCCGCGATGGAGCGGCTCGGGTTCACTCCCGAGGGGGTCCGCCGGGCCCATTCGCGGGGGCTGGACGGGGCCGTGCGCAGCACCGCCTTCTACTCGATCCTGGACGAGGAGTGGCCGGCGGTGCGGTCGATCATCGAGCTGCGGCTCTCGGCGCGGGCGCCGCGCAAGCGCCGACGCAAGACGCTCATCCCGGCGTAACGGTCCTGCGCAGGTCCGACGGAACGGTCCTGCGCAGGTCCGACGGAACGGGCTCACTCGGGCCCACGGCCCTCGGGCCGGCCCCGCGGCGTCAGCCGAGGAAGGCCGGGGCGAGGGCCGATGTCATCAGCCGCGCCGGCGCGCCGCTGCCGTCGGCCGGGACGGTGTACAGGTCCGCCCCGAAGTCCCCGGGCAGGGAGTAGACGACGTTCCGGTCGTCCGTCCACACCACCTGGTCGTCC
The DNA here is from genome assembly GCF_040645035.1 of Streptomyces sp. NPDC046876. Lineage (NCBI taxonomy): Bacteria > Bacillati > Actinomycetota > Actinomycetes > Kitasatosporales > Streptomycetaceae > Streptomyces > Streptomyces sp. NPDC046876. The sequence continues at coordinate 38,102 of NZ_JBEYXK010000029.1, forward strand.
ACGCTGCGCTCCTCGGCGAGCGGGGTCTCCTGCAGGGAGGCCAGGTCCAGGGCGTACAGCCGCCAGGGGGCGTCGTCCGGCAGGCCCTGCACCCGCTTCTTGAACACCAGCCGGGTCCCGTCGGGCGACAGCGAGGGGCATTCGAGGTTCTCGCGCAGGGTGGTCACCGTGCGTTCGGCGAGGTCGCCCCGGACCAGGTGGGTGCGGCCGCCGGTGGCGAGCGTCGCGTAGAAGGTCCGCTCGTCCGAGGCGAAGGTCACACCCCAGAAGTTCACGTCGGCATTGCGGTAGGTCTTGCCGTCCTTGCGGATCGTGAAGTCCTCCAGCGAGCCCTCGAGCCGGCCGGTGCGCAGGTCGAGCAGCGAGGTGCGGGTGGAGAAGTTCGTCCCCGCATAGCTGTCCCCGCCGACGAAGACCGTCCAGGCGGCGAGGTGCCCGCCGGGCGAGACCCGGGCCCGGGTGGGGATGCCGGCCAGCGGGTAGGCGGCGGTCTCCTTCAGGCCGGCGTCGAGGACGACGGCGCGGTAGCCCTCCTGGACCCCGCCCTTGTCGGCCTGGAGGCAGATCCCGGTGCCGGCCGCGGAGTGGAAGCGCAGGCAGCTCACTCCGGAGGCGGTCCGGGGCCCGCCCGGTGCGTCCGCGGGGACGGTGGCGAGCTCGTCGCGATGCGGGCCCCAGGCCATGTTGCGGAAGACGATGCGCCGCCCGCCGTCACCCGGGGCGAGGGAGACCGTGCCGCGGCTGATCTGCGGGCCGCCGGCCTGCGGCTGGTTCTTCTCGTCGGCCCGGGAGGAGGCCCGTACGACGGCGAGCACTCCCACGGCGGCGAGCAGGACGACGGCGCAGACGAGGATCAGGATGCGGCGTTGGAGGGTCATGGGGGCCTTTCGGGGATGGGGGGAGCTTCGGACGTCGGGCCGCCCGGACGCTCGGACGCTCGGACGCCCGGACGCCGCGCGGCTCGGCGTCCGGCGTCTCAGGTGCCGGCGCCGGACGCGGCGTCTTCGGCGTCTTCGCCGTCCGCCGGGCGCAGCCGCAGGCAGAGGGCGACGACCACGGCCAGCAGGACTGCGGCGGTGGCGAGTGCGGGGCGGGCGCCCCATACGGTCCAGGCGGCGCCGAAGCCGAGGGAGGCGGCGAAGCGCGCGAGGGCCTGCCCGGTCTGGACGAGGGCGAGCCCGCCGCCCCGGTGCTCCTCGGGCACGGCTCCGGCGGCCGCGGCCATCAGGACGCCGTCGGTGGCGGCGTAGAAACCGCCGTGCAACAGGAGCACCGCGTACGGCAGAGCCAGGTGCCGGCCGCCGGCCAGGAGGAGTCCGTACGCGGCGAGCAGCGCGAGGTGGCCGCCGAGGAAGACCCGCCAGCGGCCGATCCGGTCGGCGAGCCGGCCGAGCGGCAGGGCGAGCAGGAAGAAGGCGGCGGCCGTGCCGAGCGGGAGCAGGGCGAACCAGCGGTCGGCGATCCCGGTGGCGCGCTGCAGCAGCAGGAAGACGAAGGCGTCGCTCACCGTGCACAGCCCGAGCAGCAGGGCGCACAGGGCGGTGCGGCGCAGGTCGCGCAGGCCCAGCAGGCCGAGGGCGGCCCGCAGCGAGACGGGTTCGGCGGCGGCGGAGGGCGCGGTGCGCCGGCCCGGGACGAACAGCACCAGGACGAGCACGCCGAGGGCGGCGACGCAGGCGCTGACGGTGAAGACGGCGTCGTACCCGTCGGCGGCGCCCCGCAGGATCAGGAAGGCCAGGAGCGGGCCGATCAGGGCGCCGGCGGTGTCCATGGCCCGGTGGACGCCGAAGGCCCGGCCGCGGTCCTGCGGGGTGGAGGCCAGCGAGATCAGCGCGTCGCGGGGGGCGGTGCGCAGGCCCTTGCCGGTGCGGTCGAGTGCGAGCACGGCGCCGATGGCGGGCAGGGTGTGCGCGAGCAGCAGCAGCGGTTTGCAGGCGGCGGAAAGGCCGTAGCCCAGGCCGGCGAGGGCCTTGTGGCGGCCGAAGCGGTCGCCGAGGTGGCCGCCGGTGAGCCGGACGAGGGCGCTGATGCCGTTGTAGAGCCCGTCGAGCAGGCCGAAGCCGAGCGGGGACAGGCCGAGGCCTGCGACGAGGTAGAGCGGGAGCACGGCCGTGACCATCTCGGAGGAGACGTCGGTGATGAGGCTGACCGTGCCGAGGGCGAGCACCGTGGGGGCGAGCGCGGCGCGCCGCCCCGGGCTGGTGCCCGGGGCGACGGCCGGCGGCTCGGGGGTCACGGCGGGCGCGGGGGTACCGCGACTGTCCGCAACGTACATGGTCAGGACGTCCAGATCCCCGTGATGTCCTTGGCGGTGGCGGCGTTCCCGGCGTGGGTGGTCAGACCGGCCAGGTCCTCCAGGGTCCGCAGCATGTCGTAGTGGTTGTAGGTGGTGGCCGACGTGCTGCCGGGGGTGACGGGCTGGCCGTACAGGACGGTCGGGATCTTGTTGCCGGAGAGGCGGTTGTCCTCGTCGAAGGTGACGACGAGGAGGCTGTTGTGGGTCTTGGCCCAGTCCGCGTAGGCCTTGAGGTTGTTCTTGAGCCAGGTGTCGCCGGTGCCGACGGAGCAGTCGTGCATGTCGTTGCACAGGTCCGGGACGACGAAGGACACCTTGGGCAGGGTCGTGAAGTCCGTCGGGAACTGGGCCATGGTCTTGGCCGAGCTCGTCGGCACGTTGGAGAACGCGAACCAGGGGTTGTGCTTGCGGGCGTACTTGCCGCTGCTGCACGTGGTGGAGCCCTGGCTCGGCAGGCCCTCGTTGTAGCTGCCCCAGGTCTTGCCGGCGGCGATGAGCTCGGAGGCGAGGTTGGGGGCGGAGCTGAAGCCGGGGGTGTAACAGCTGTCGTCGGTGCGGCCCTGGTTGGAGCCGGAGAAGAGCTGGAGGTAGTTCGGCTGGCTGGGGTGGGTGATGCCGAAGGACTGGGTGAGGTTGGCACCCCCCGCCTTCAGGGAGTTGATGTAGGGGGCGCTGGAGCTGCCGATGACCTGGCTGTAGGCGTGGTTCTCGAAGACCACGACGACGACGTGGTCGGGGGCGGGGAGTCCGGCCGCGTGGGCGGGCTGGGCATTGCCGAGGCCGGCCCACAGGGCGGTGCCGGCGGCGGTGAGGCCGAAGGCGGTGGCGAGGGCGGTCTTGCGGCGGGACCATGAAGAGGTCATGCCAAACACGGGGGTACCTCCGGGCAGGGGGAAACAGGTTCTGGGCGGCGGCGCGCAGGCACCATACGCCGGGCCATGTGCATGGGCCAGGGACGGCGGGCCAACACCTCGGGAACTCCGGTCGGCCTCCGGGTGTTCGGCAACGGCCACCCCCAGAGCTGGCCAAGAGGTGGAAAAGAGGGAACCGCGGACCGCGTAGGCTCATCCTTCAAACGGAAAAGAGACCACCCCCCGACGGGGCAGCACCAGCCGGAGAGCAACCGCACATGTCGTACTCACCCGACGGACAGCAACGCCAGGCGTACCGGCCCGAAGGGCAGTACCAGCAGCAGCCCTACGGCACCTCGTACGCGCAGCCGCACGACTCCCAGCAGCAGTACGAGCCCCCGTACGGGCCACCACAGCCCCGGTACGAAGGATTCGAGCCCGAGGACGAACCGCGCCGCCCCCGCCGCGGCAAGCGCTGGCTGATAGCCATCGTCTCCGTGCTGGCGCTCCTCGGCATAGCCGCCGGCGTGATGTGGCACTTCGAGATACCCCCCTTCACCGACAAGGGCAAGGACGTCTCCTTCGGCAAGCCCGCCGGCGGCAAGGCGGCCGAGGCCCCCAAGCAGAACCCGAACTCCAAGGCCCTGATGCCCACGGGCCCCGCGGCCGAGTTCAAGAACACGATGACCCTGAGCGACGGCACGCACGTGGCTGTCACCACGCTGGACGGCAAGAAGTCCGGCTTCAAGGGCAAGGTCTGGGTCTGGGCGCCCAAGGAGTACAACGACCCCAAGTTCGCCAAGAGCGGGTTCCCGGTCATGATCGCCCTGCCGGGCGGCGCCGGCTACCCCAGCAACTACTGGATGGGCACCGACCTGGGCCTGCAGACCAGCATCAGCAAGTGGTACGCGGAGGGCAAGAGCAAGCCCTTCCTCCTGGCGATGCCGGTGCTCAACCCGTCCGGTGACGAGAAGGGCATCTACTGGGACGGCTCCGACATCCCCAACCAGCCCAAGATGGGGACCTGGCTGACCGAGGACGTCCCGGACCTGATGAAGGCGAACTTCCGCACCATCAAGTCCCGTGACGGCTGGGCCTACATGGGCTCCTCCACCGGCGGCTTCGCGAGCCTGAAGGCCGTCCTGAAGCACCCGGACAAGTTCAAGGCCGCCATCTGCTCCGGCCCGGACGTCGTGCCCGACTCCTCGCTGTGGAAGGGCTTCGACAAGGAGAAGGCCGAGAACAACCCGGAGGTGCTGGCGAAGGCCCTCATCGACAAGAAGGGCCCGGACGTCTACCTCGCCTTCCAGGTCGGCGACAACGAGAGCAACAAGAAGACCCTGCCCGACGTGCAGAAGTGGATCGCCACCTACGGCAAGGGCCCGGTCCACACCAGCATGAGGGTCATCCCCGGCGGCCAGCACAACGCCAAGACCTACGTGCCCAACATGGGCGAGGGTCCGATCCAGTTCATCAGCAAGGTCATGGAAGGACCGGTGGAGTGACCTCCGCCTCCGCCTCCTGAGCACCAGCGCCAGCACCAGCACCAGCACCAGCACCAGCCGGCAGCGGCCCGCCGAACACCATCGGCGGGCCGTCGCCGTTCCAGGCGGGCCAGCCCGGGTCCCCGGCCACGGCGAAGCGCACCCACGCCGCGTGCATCCGGTCGGCGAGCTCCTGCGGGGCGTCCGGGCCGGCCAGCCACGCCGACTCCGGTACGGAGAGGGTGTCGAACACGAAGCCCAGCTCCAGGGCGTGGCAGGAGCCCAGGCCCGGCACTCCGGAAGGCCACGCGAACTCGTACACGAAGCTGGGGGCCGAGCGGCGGGCCCCGGCGAGCCGGCGCAGCGGGTCGCGCAGCAGCCGGTCGGTCAGCAGCTGGCCCGCGAGCTCCGCCGGGCCCGCGCCGGGCAGTGCGGCGCGCAGCGCCCGTAGCGCGGCCCGGTCCTTGCCGCTGCGGGCGCGGGCGAGCGCCACGGTGAGCGGGCCGAACCGGTCCAGCAGCCGCAGCGCGCCGCTGGGGGCGAGCCAGAGCCGGTACTCCTCGCTGGTCCAGCCCAGCAGCAGCGGCACGTCGTCGCGGGCGGCCGCCGCCTCCAGCGGGTCGGCGGGCAGCGTGTCCGGGTCGGCGACGAGGCCGAAGGCGGGCCCGCCGGCCAGCGGGCTCGAGCGGCGCAGCACGGCGCCCTGTGCGGCGAGCAGGTCCGGCAGGGGAACCTGCGCGAAGGCCCCGGCGGTCGCGGGCACCTTCAGCAGGGAGGCCATCCGCCGGACCACGGCGCGCACCCGCTCGCGGGGCAGCACCTCGGGGGCGCCGCTCTGCAGGGCGGCCTGCGCGAACAGGCCGGTGGCGCGGGGGGCGGCCAGCAGGGCGCCGGTGCTGATGGCGCCGGCGGACTCACCGAAGACCGTGACGCGGTCGGGGTCCCCGCCGAAGGCCTCGATGTTCTCCCGGACCCAGGCCAGGGCGGCGATCTGGTCGAGGAGGCCGCGGTTGGCGGGGGCGTCGGGGAAGAGCCCGTAGCCGAGGACCCCGAGGCGGTAGTTGGCCGAGACGAGCACGACGCCGTCGCGGGCGAAGGCGGAGCCGTCGTAGACGGGGACGGCCGAGGAGCCGCGGGTGAGGGCGCCGCCGTGCAGCCACACCATGACGGGCAGCCGGGCGCCGGGGGCGGGGGCCGGGGTCCACACGTTGAGGTTGAGGCAGTCCTCGCCGGGGACCTCCGGGTCGGGCAGCAGCGCGGCGAAGACCGGCGGGTAGGGCACCTTGGGCGCGGTGGGCCCGTAGGCGCCCGCGTCGCGCACGCCGTCCCAGGCGGCCGGGGGCTGCGGCGCGGCGAAGCGCAGCGCGCCGACGGGCGCGGCGGCGTACGGGATGCCCCGGAAGACGGCGGTCCCGCCCGGGCCGGTGCGGCCCTCGACCACCCCGTGTCCGGTCCTGACCCGGGTCCGGCCGCTGCCGCCCGCTGCGCTCATGGTGTCGTGCTCCCGCCGGTTGCCGGTGCGGCTGCGGGCCCGTGGGCCGTGTGTGCCGCGTGTGCCGCGTCGTCTCTGGGGGCACGGTCGCACAGCCCTGCGAGGGGTGACAAGGCGTGACCCGGTCCGGGCGGGTCCGGGTTGGACCGGCATGCGACCTCCCACGTACGACCTCCCCCGCCGGGCCCGCTCCCTCCTGCCGGCCGGTCCGGGCCCCCTGCTGTCCGTACCCCTGCTGTCCGTCCCCCTGCTCCTGCTCGCGGCCGCCGCCGGCACGGCGCAACCCGCCTCGGCGGCCGGTTCCGGGGCCGACTTCCAGTACGTCAACCAGCGCGACAAGGTCCAGGTGCTGAGCTCGCCGCGGGGCTGCGTGGAGGCCAGGGGCGGCGGCGCCCGGGGCGTGGCCAACCAGACCACCGGCACGGCGACCCTGTACCCGCAGCCGGGCTGCAAGGGCAGCCCGATCGCGGTCCTCCCGCCGGGCGGGGGCGGCCAGATCACGCCGCGTTTCGCCTCCGTGCGGTTCGACTTCACCACGACGGCCCAGCGGCCGTGACCCCTGGGCTCCCCCGGCGTTGTACGCCATGTCAAACGCCGCAGATCTTGCGGCGCCCCCCATCTCACGAGGAGATCTTGATGTTGCGTATCGCGAAGGCAGTCGCCGTCACCGCTGCCGCCGGTAGCGCTCTGGCCGCCGGTGCGGGTCTGGCCGTCGCCGATGCCGGAGCTACTGGTGCGGCCGTCGGCTCGCCCGGTGTCGTGTCGGGCAACGTCGTCCAGGTTCCGGTGCACATCCCGATCAACGTGTGCGGCAACACCGTGAACATCGTCGCGCTGCTGAACCCCGCGTTCGGCAACGTCTGCATCAACCAGTCGGGCGGCGACAAGCACCACACCGAGGGCTACGGCGACTGATCCGGCTCGCCTGAAGAGCCTGCTGACGCCCCGATGACGGGCTGAAGACGAAAGGCCCCCGCCGTCGGCGGGGGCCTTTCACACGACTGTCGACTGTCGACTGGCGCTCATTCGTAGCGGTACAGGCCCTGGTGGCCGAGCATCTCGCGCGGGGTGATGCCCCACGGCGGCATCGGCTCGTCCAGGGAGATCACCCGGTTGTGCTGGAGGTCGCCCAGGGGCAGCGGGGCGGCGGGCAGATAGCCGGAGCCGGGGTGCTGTCGCTGCCAGCGGTCCCACAGCAGGTCCACGAACGCGTGGTGCAGCCAGAACGCGGGGTCGTTGGGCGCGGCCCCGCCCGTCATGTGGCCGCCGATCCACTGGTGGACCTTGTTGTGGTTGCGCCAGCGCTCGCTCTTCGGCGCGGCCCAGCCCTCCAGCTTGTTGCGGAACCCGCCGTCGCGCGCCGTGGAGTTCCAGGGATCGGTGTCGTACACCGGGTCGTCCAGGGCCCACTGGAGCTCGGCCGCGGTGGGCAGCGCGACCGGGCTCTGCGGCCGGCCGAGGTTGCGGGTGAGGAAGCGGGCCTCCGAGAAGCCCACCGTGATCTCCCAGTTGCCCTCGCGGTGGGCGAAGGGCCCGGTCATCACCTGGCGGTCGCCCTCGCGGCCGGTGCCGCCGAGGAAGTCCTCCGCCCACAGGGAGGAGGCCGGGCTGTTGTCCGTGGTCCAGTCCCAGTACGGGACGCTCACGCCCGGGGCGACGTCCTGGAGCAGCCGTTCGAACTCCAGCAGGTAGCGGCGGTGCCAGGGGAAGAACGACGGCGACATGTGCCCGACGCGGAGCTTGGTGTCCTTGTCGGGCACGAAGTACTTGTCGTGCGTGCGCACCAGGTCGTCGTACGCGCCGGTGCGCTTGAGCTCCAGCACCGCTGCCGTGAACCGCCTCTTCTGGGCGCTGGTCAGGTTCCGCTGGTTCTGCCGGGTGTACAACGCGGGGCTCCTCCCGTTCCGTGCGTCAGCCGTGGTGCGGGGCGGCGAGTGCCAGCTGGGTGGTGCCGAGTTCGTCGACGGCGGCGCGGGCGAGTTCCAGCGGGGTGGCGAAGGACTGGAAGTGGTTGATGCCGCTCAGGTAGCTGCCGTCGGCGCGCTGCATCACGTGCAGCGGGCGGCCGTCGATGCGTACGCCGGCCGCGCTGACGGAGATGTGCCGGCCGCGGTAGGTCTCCTCGGCGAGGGGGGCCGGGGTGACGGTCTGGCGGGGGCGGCGGGCGCGGAGCACGGGTGCCAGGGCCGCGGCGGTGCCGGCGAGCACCGCCGCGGTGAAGGCCGTACGGAGGACCGCGCGGCGGGTCGGTGGTGCGCAGGCGGATGCGGCGTGCATACGTTCTCTCCCTCGCTCGGTGGTGGTGCGCTACGGGGTCTAACGCGGCGCGGCGGGTGAGGTCACCTCGGCGCGCCGGTCCGCCCCTGCCAGACCCCGACTCCGCCGACGTCTGTGACGAGAGGTCGGCAAAATCAGCCCCGTCGGCGACCGAGGCGCGGGGTCTGGGGCAGCGCCCCGGAAGCCCAGCCGACTCCGCCAGCACCTGAGCCGGGAGCTCGCCCAATCCGTCACCACCTCCCCCCCTTCGAAGCCGCGTCCGGCACATCCAGCCCCGCCGGCGATTGAGGCGCGGGTCCGGGCGGAGCCCGGTGCCCGGCGGAGCCGGGTTTCTCGGGGCTCCGCCCCAAACCCCGCGCCTCAAACGCCGGCGAGGCTGAAATCGCCCCCTCGGCCGGAGGGCGGGCCCCCTGGTTCGTTGTCCGAGGGGGTCCTCATACTGCTGCCATGAGAGGGACGGACAAGCCCCGCAGCAGCCCGCTGGTGCCCGACGCCGTCGTGGCCGAAATCGCCCGGCACGACTGGGATTCCATGGTGTGCGGATGCGGCCGCAGCGCAGGGCACCTGGTGGACACGCTGTGGAACGCGGCCGAGGGCCATCCGGCGGCCTACCGCGCGCTGAACGGGCACGCGTTCCAGGCAGGGGTGCTCAAGGAGCCCGCCCCGGCGGTGTGCGGGGTGCTGATGGCCGTGTGGACGGCGGGACCGCCCCGGCTGGCGACCCGGGAGGCCCTGCTGTGGGCCCTGGTCGCCCTGCTGGGCTCGGACGACGACGGGTCCGCGTACGAGGCCGGGCTGTACGGCCGGTGCGCGGCCTTCGTCCGCCGCGGCGCGGACTCGCTGCGGCGCGAGGCGGCGGCCCGGCCGGGCTCGGTATCGGCCGCGTACGTGGACGGAGTCCTGCGGCTCCTCGGCCTGGCCGTCTGAGGGATGCGACTCGCGCCCACCGGCGCGCACGCTGCCCGAGGCCGACGGGCGCGAGCTGATGGTGACCGTCCACCATCCGGCGGCGCCGCACGCGCCGGGCCGGCCGGCCCCGTACGCCGCGGAGGAGGAGGCGCGGCTGCTGCGCGGCGTCGGGGTCGGGGTCGGGGATCCGGCCTCGGTGCGCGAGGTGGCCCGGATGCCCACAGCGGGGTGGACGTGCGGCCCGCGCCGGGACGGCACCCGCCGGTGGTGCTGTCGCCGGGGTTCGGGGTGCCGCGGTTCACGCTCACGCACCTCGCCGAGGACCCGGCCTCGCGCGGTACCTCGTCGCCTCCGTCGACCACGCCTACGAGACCTCGGGCACCGCCCTCCCGGACGGCCGGATCCTCACCTGCACGGCGTGCAACGCGGCGGCCGTCGACCGCTCGCGGATCGGCATGGCCGGCCACTCGATCGGCGGGGCCGCCACGGCCTCCGCGATGCTCGCGGACCGCCGGATCTCCGCGGGGGTCGACAGGGACGGCCCGTTCTTGACGCCCTGCCCGCCGACGGGCTCGGCGGGCGGCCGTTCCTGATGCTCGGCACCGACGACGAGGTGCGCCGGCCCGGCGGGACCGACCGCACCCGGGACCGGACCTGGCCGGCGCCGGGCGGCTGGACGCGGTGGCTGACCGTGGCGGGGGCCGACCTCTTCAGCTTCTGCGACGCCCCGTGCTCCAGCGGCACTTCGGCCTGCCGGCCGGGGACATCCCGGCCGGAGGTCCGGTTCCAGGGCCCGTGAACCCGGCGGCGGCGGTTCAGCGCAGGCAGCCCCGCAGCCCGGCGAGGTCGACGTGTTCCAGGGAGGCAGCGAAGGACCGCGCCGGGGACGCGGCGACCTCCAGCAGGGACGGCACCACCAGGACCGCGCAGCCGGCGGCCTCGGCCGAGGCCGCGCCGTCCGGGGAGTCCTCGACGGCCACGCAGGCCCCCGGTGCGGCGCCGAGCCGCTCGGCGGCCGCCCGGTAGGGATCCGGGTGGGGCTTGGTGCGCGGGGTGTCGTCGGCGGAGAGGGTGAACGCGAACGGGACGTGGGCCAGCGCCCCGCCGGCCACGGTGTCCACGACCAGCCGGGGCGAGGCGCTGACCAGGGCGAAGGGGACGTCCTGAGCGGCCAGTTCGGCCAGCAGCCGGTCGGCGCCGGGCCGCAGCGGGGCGCCGGCGGCCACCCGCCGGAAGAACCGCTCGGTGAGCTCCTCGGCCACCCGGTGCGGGTCTCCCCCGCCCGAGACCCGCACCAGGTGGGCGGCGGTGTCGGCCACGGCCCGGCCGACGACCTCGGGGGCGTCCGCACCGCCCAGGGCGTGGCCGAGCCCGTCGGCGACCTCGGCGGTGGCCTGCCACCACAGGACCTCGGTGTCGACGAGGGTGCCGTCCATGTCGAACAGGACGGCGGCCAGGGCGCTCATCCGGCGCTCCGGGCCACGGCGAGCACGGGCCGCTCGACCAGGCCGACGGCGGCCCGCGCCCCCGGCACCAGGTCGGCGGCGTCCCGCGAGGGCACGTCGGCCTTGACGGGGGCGGCCGCCCCGGGCAGCTCGAGCCGGAGCCGGGTCACGGCGCCGAGGAAGGAGGCGGTGAGGACGGTGGCCGCGCCCTCCGGGTCGGCGGCTGCGGTGACGTTCTCGGGGCGCACCAGCACCTCCACCTCCCGCGTCCCCTGCGGGACGGGCCCGTCGACGGGCAGCCGGGCACCCGCGGCGGCCACCTCCACCAGGCCCGCGTCGGTGAGCCGGCCGGGCAGCCGGTTCATGGTGCCGACGAACTCGGCGACGAACGGCGTGGCGGGGCGCTCGTACAGCTCGGCCGGGGCCGCGCACTGCTCGAGCCGGCCGGCGCCGATGACGGCGACGCGGTCGGCCATCGACAGCGCCTCCTCCTGGTCGTGGGTGACGAACACGGTGGTGATGCCCAGGGAGAGCTGGAGCCGGCGGATCTCCTCGCGCAGGTTCGCCCGTACCTTGGCGTCGAGCGCCGACAGCGGCTCGTCGAGCAGCAGGACCCGCGGGCGCAGGGCCAGCGCACGGGCGAGGGCGACGCGCTGCTGCTGGCCGCCCGACATCTGGTGCGGGAAGCGGTCGCCGTGGTCGGGCAGGCCGACCAGGTCCAGGAGCTCGGCGGCGCGTTCGCGGCGCTGCGCGGCGCCGACGCCCCGTACGCGCAGGCCGAAGGCCACGTTGTCGCGGGCGTTGAGGTGGGGGAAGAGGCTGTACGACTGGAAGACCATCCCGATGTCGCGGCGGTTGGCGGGGACACGGGTGATGTCCTCGCCGTCGATCAGGACCTCGCCGGCGTCGGGCTGCTCGAAGCCGGCGAGGATGCGCAGGGCGGTGGTCTTGCCGCAGCCGGAGGGGCCGAGCAGGGCGAGGAGTTCGCCGGGTTCGACGGTCAGGTCGAGGCCGTCGAGGGCGGTGGTGGAGCCGAACGCCCGGTGCAGGCCGCGGAAGACGACCCGCGCGCCCGTGGCGGTGGCCGCGCCGTCCGTGCCGTTCGTGCCGTCCGCGAGGTCCTCGGGGTCCGCGGGGCCGCCGGGCTTCCGGGCCGCGGGAAGGGTGGTGGGCATGGGGGTCAGGACTCCTTGCGGGAGGTGGCGGGCGTACGGGGGGCGGCGGACACCGCGGAGGGGAAGGTCGCGGCCCGCGAGAGGACGAGCAGCAGCAGCCAGGTGACGAGGAGGCTGAGGATCGAGACGGCGACCGACATCCGGGCGTGTGCGCCGGAGATGGAGACGATCCACACGGCGAACGGCTGGAAGCCCAGCAGCGAAGCGATGGTGAACTCGCCGAGGACCAGGGCCAGCGTGAGGAAGGCGGCGCCGGCGAGGGAGGCCCGCAGATTGGGCAGCAGGACCCGCAGCACCACGTACGCCCAGCTCGCGCCGCAGCTGCGGGCGGCCTCGACCAGCGTGGGCACGTCGACGGCGCGCAGGCCGGCGTCGAGGGAGCGGTGGACGAAGGGCAGCGCCAGCACCGTGTAGGCGAGGACCAGCACGACGGGGAAGTCGGGGTTCTGGACGGCCAGGAAGGTCTGGTAGAGCGGGGTCCGCGACAGGTGCTCGGGGCCCCAGCGCAGCACGGTGGTGATCCCGGTCACCAGGGCGATGGGCGGGACGACCAGCGGCAGCGTGCACACCACCTCGACGACGGGCCGCAGGCGGGGCGCCCCGAGCCGTACGGCGATCAGCGCGGGCACGGTGAGCAGCAGGGACAGGGCGATGGTGGCGGCGGCGAGTCCGAGGGAGAGCAGCAGGCTCGGGGCGAACCCGTCGGCGGAGAGCAGCTGGGTGTACGCCCCGAAGTCGATGCCCTGGCCGGGCACGTGCACGGTGAAGACGAAGGACGCGAGGAGCGGGAGGAGGAAGTAGGCGGCCGCGGGTACGAGCACGGCGACGCGCCACGGGCGGGGTGTCATCGCAGCCATCGGGCGCTCCGTCGCTGGAGGGGCAGGTGGACCGCCATGACGAGGCCGGCGATCAGGATCATGTCGAGGCCGAGGGCGAGCGCCACGTTCTCCTGGCCGGTCAGCACGTTGCCGGACAGCGCGTCGGCGATCTTGAGCGTGACGAGGGGGACGGAGCCGCCGACGAGTGCGGCGGCCGTGGCGTGCGCGGCGAAGGCGGTCCCGAAGAGCAGCACGAAGCCGCCGAGGAGGGTGGGCGCGAGGACGGGCAGGCCGACGAGGCGCCAGTACTGCCAGGCCGTGGCCCCGTTGTTGCGGGCGGCCTCGCGCCACTGCGGGCGCAGCCCGTCCAGTGCGGGAACGGTGACGAGCACCATCAGCGGGATCAGGAAGTACAGGTAGACCACGGCGAGGCCGGTGAAGGAGTACAGGTTCCAGCCGAGGGCGGTGAGGTCGGCGAGCTGGGTGACCACGCCGGAGATGCCGACGGTGGCGATGAACGCGAACGCGAGGGGCACGCCGCCGAAGTTGGCGAGCACGCCCGAGGCGGTCAGCGTGGCGTTGCGCAGGGCCGTCGAGCGGGAGGTGACGACGGCCTGGGCGATCAGCACGCCGAGCACGGTGGCGATCAGCGCGGTGAGGGCCGAGAGCTGGACGCTGCCGAGGAGCGAGGTGAGGTACGGGCCCTGGAGGGAGCGCGCGAGGTGTTCGCCGGTGGGGCGGGTGGCGCCGTCGGCGGGGTCGGTGCGGGTGACCGCGCCGAAGGCGATGGCGCCGAGCGGGAGGCCGAAGCAGATCCCGGTGAAGGCGAGGAGCGGGAGGGCTGCGAGCCAGGTGCGCGGGCCGCGCCGGCGGCGCCGGCGGGCGGAGGCGGGGGCCGCGGCGGGGGCGGCGGAGGCGGGGGCGGCCGAGGGGGCGGCGGCGGAGGACGCCGCGGCGGAGGTGCCGGGTCCGCCGCCGGCGGCAGGGTCGGGCCTGCCGCCGGCGGTGTCCTCCGCGTGGGGGGTGAGGGCGGGGGTGGACATCAGGAGAGGGCCTTGTCCCACTTCTCGGCGAGGGTGGCCTTGGCCTTGTCCAGCTCCGGGGAGGCGGGGAAGGCCGGCGTGCCCGGGGTCTGCGGCAGCTTGGCGGCGGCGTCCTTGTCGGCGGTGCCGTCCTGCGTCATGGCGGGCAGCAGCACCGGCCGGGCGTGGCCCTTCAGCCACAGGTTCTGGCCCTCGGTGCTGTAGAGGAACTCCATCCACAGGCGGGCGGCCGCCGGGTGCGGGGCCTCCTTGTTGACGGCCTGCGAGTAGTACTGGGCGTAGACGCCGTCGGCGGGGACGGCGACCTTCCAGTCGACGCCCTTGTCCTTGAACTGCTCGGCGTAGCCGGCGTTGAGGTAGTCCCAGTCGATGGAGATGGGCGTCTCGCCCTTCTCGACGGTGGCCGGGGTGGACTCGACGGGGATGAAGTTGCCGCTCTTGCGCAACTGCCCGAAGAAGTCGATGCCGGGCTGGATGTCGGCGAAGGAGCCCTTGTTGGCGAGGGCTGCCGCGTAGACGCCGCCGAAGGCCGAGCCGGACTTGGTGGGGTTGCCGTTGAGGGCGACCTTGCCCTTGTACTCCGGCTTGAGCAGGTCGGCGAAGGTCTGCGGGCAGGTGGTGATCTTCGTCGCGTCGCAGCCGATCGAGATGTAGCCGCCGTAGTCGTTGTACCAGCGGCCGTCGGCGTCCTTCTGGGCGGCGGGGATCTTGTCCCAGGCGGTGACCTTGTACGGGGCGAACAGGTTCTCGCCGGCGCCGCTGCGCGCGAAGGCGATGCCGAGGTCGAGGACGTCGGGGGCGCGGTCCTGGCCCTTGCGGGACTTCACGGCGGCGATCTCGTCGGAGCTGGTGGCGTCCGGGTTCTCGCTGTTGACCTTGATCTTGTACTTGGCCTCGAACGCCTTGATGACCTCGCCGTAGTTCGCCCAGTCCGGCGGCAGCGCGATGACGTTGAGCTTGCCCTCCTTCTGCGCGGCCGCGACGAGGGCGTCCATGCCGCCGAAGTCGGCGACGGAGACGGCGGCGCCCGGCCGGGCCGCGGCCTTGCCGCCGGCCGGGGCCCCGGCCGACTGGTCGGGGGCGGCGCCGCACGCGCCCAGCGTGGTGAGGACGGCGGCGCCGAGCAGGGCGGTGGCGCCGCGGCGGGCGGCGGCGGAGGAACGGAGCACGGTCTCTCCCGGAGACGTTCGGCGGATTCAGCGGTCTACTTGTCTGAACAAGTGGCTCCAGTTCGCCCGGTCTCACTGTACGGACGGTGAACGGCGGCTTGACCGCGGGGCACGGCTCGACGAAGACCGGAGAATGACCGAAAGAAGCCGTGACAAACGGACCGGAGATGATCTTCTGGACCGGGTCCCGCCTAGGCTGGCGGTGCACACCGACGGCAAGGGGGACACGGCATGGGCACGGCCCGCTATCTCGAGATCGCCGAGGCGCTGCGCTCGGCGATCCTGTCCGGCGCGTACGAGGTGGGGGCCCAACTGCCCTCCGAGAGCGACCTCGCCGCCCGCTGGTCCGCCTCGCGCGGCACGGTCCGCCAGGCGGTCGCCACCCTCGCCGCCGAGGGCCTGATCGGCTCGCGGCAGGGGGCCCGCAGGATCGTCCTGCGCCACGAGCGGCGGCACAGCTTCGGCGAGTTGAACAGTTTCGCCCAGTGGGCCGAGGGCATCGGACACGAGGTGACCAGCCGCTTCCTGGCCCGCACCCGCAGGCCGGCCACCCCGGAGGAGGCGGAGCGGCTCGCCCTGCCCGCCGGCACCGAGGTCCTCGCGGTGCTGCGGCTGCGACTGCTCGACGGAGAGCCCACGATGGTGGAGCGGACGGCGTACGCGGACTGGGTCGCGGCGGCGGTCGAGGCCCTGCCGGAGGACTGCCGCTCGGTCATGGACAGCCTCGCGCACGGCTCCGGGATCGTCGCCCACTACGGCGAGCACCTCATCGACGCCCTGCCGGCCGGGAGCGAGGACGCCCGGCTGCTGGAGATCCGGCGCGGCAGCCCGCTGCTGCGCCAGCGGCATGTATCGGCCACCGCCACCGGGCGGCCGATCGAGTGGACCGACGACCGCTACCGGGCCGGCAGCGTCACCTTCAGTGTGAGCAACTCGGCAGTAGCAACACCGTTGGAGCGCCGAGCCGGGGATGCCGTACCGCCCGGGTGATCAGGTGGTGGTGGTCACTTCCGGCAACGGTGTGTCCAGGCAGCAGTGGACGAAGTCCTGCACGACGGGGTTGCCGTCGTCGGTGACGGCCCAGGCGACACCCACCTCACTGGGGCTCACGCCGCTGACGGGGCGGTAGGCGATGCCGGGCCGCGCGTAGAAGCGAGCGGCGGATGCCGGGGCGAGGGCGATACCGTAGCCGTTGGCCATGGCGCTGAGCCAGTCGTCCGGCTGGTCCGTGACGGCGCCGATGCGGACCGGGTGGCCGCCGCGTTCATCGGTGGCCAGCCATTGGTCTCGCCACCGGCCCGTTTCGGGCGGAGCGGCCACGAACGGCTCATCCCACAGGTCGCGGAACGGGATCACGTCGCGTGCTGCGAGAGCGTGCCCCTCGGGGAGGGCGACCCAGCGGGGCTCGGTGAAGAGTACCGCCGTCCGCAGGGAGTCCTGGCCGGGGAAGGGCAGCCGCACCAGGGCGACGTCGACGTCTCCGCCGACGAGCCCGGCGCTCGGATTCGACCAGGTGGCCTGCCGCATGTCCACCCGCCAGCCCGGCCGACGCCGGGAGAACTCCGCGATGATGCGCGGCGTCGCCTCGTTGGCGGCACTGGCGATGAAGCCGACCCGCAGCAAGCGGGCTGCCCGGCCGGCGGTGCCCTTGGTCTCCCGCAGCGCCCGGGCCCAGTCGGCCAGCAGCGCGGGCACCCGCTCTGCCAGGGTCGAGCCCGGTTCCGTGAGGGTCATGCCGGTGCGGGACCGCGTGAACAGTCGCACTCCGAGCTGGGTCTCCAGTTGCTTGATCTGTTTCGTGAGCGCCGGCTGGGAAACGAACAGTCGTTCCGCTGCGCGGCTGAGGGTTCCCTCCTCCGCCACAGCAATGAAGTAGCGCAGCAGTCGAGTGTCCTCATCGGTGCCGTCGCCGCACACATCCGTGCTCGCGTGTACTACAACATCGCTTTTCCCGGCGGCTGCCTGGCTCTGGCGGCAGCGTCTCTCGTCCTCGCCGTCACGCGATGAAGCGGCTCTATGTCGGCTGGTTCGCCGTTCGTTGGCGGCACCCCTACGGGGAAGGGCTGACGGGTCGGGCCGCCGCTGCCGCTGTATCGTCCCAATGGAACGGGCCGCTTGTTGAACGGGTGTCAAGGGATACTGATGATCGATGTGCAGCGGCTGCGCGTACTGCGGGCCGTGGCCGAGCACGGCAGCTTCAACAAGGCCGCCGGGGCGCTGCTGCTGACCCCCTCGGCCGTCTCCCAGCACATCGCCGCGCTGGAGCGGAGCCTCGGCCATCCGGTGGCCGAGCGCAGCACCCGCGGGGTCACGCTGACCGAGGCGGGGCGGCTGCTGGTGGATGCGGCCGAGACGATCGCGGCCGAGCTGGACCAGGTCCGCAGCGCGATCGACCGGCTGTCGGCCGGACGGCCGCGGCTGACGCTGGCCACGTTCACGAGCGGGGGCCGGCACCTGCTGCCGTCGGCGCTGCCGCGGTTCGTGGCCGAACGGCCCGAGGTCGAGCTCACCGTGCTGGAGGCCGAGCCGGAGGCCGCCGTCGCGCTGGTGCGCAGCGGCGGCGCGGACCTGGCCCTGGCCTACCACTTCGACGGCCCGCCGCCGGTGCGGGCCGGGCTGGACTGGACGCCGCTGATGGACGATCCGCTGTGGCTGGTGCTGCCGCAGGGCCATCCCCTCGCGGGCCGCGCCTGCCTCGACCCGGCCGAACTGGGCGGTGCCCGCTGGGTCCTGGGCTGCCTGAAGACCGAGGCGTTCCTGCGGCGGTACGCGGCCCTGGCCGGCTTCGAGCTGCAGGTGGCGGCCTCCACCACCGACTACTTCTTCGCCCAGACGCTGGTGGCGGCGGGCGTGGGCGTTTCGCTGGTCCCGCAGATCTCGCTGGCCGTGCCCGCCTCCTGCACGGCGGTACGGGTGGCCCCGCCACGCCCGGCCCGCCACCTCGGCCTGATCACCCCCCGCCGCCGCACCCCGCACCCGTACGCCGAAGCCCTGGCGAAGGCGCTGCGCGCCGCCGCGGCCCCGGACCCCGAAGCCGGGCCGGACGCACCGCCCGCCGCCGCCACGCCGCAGGCACCGCGCACGACCGCGGCCACGCGACCCCGGCCCGCCGGGACGGGGGCCGCGGCATGACCCGTCACCTCCTCCCCGGCCTGGCGGCCAACCCGGCCCTCCCGCCCGCGCTCCTCACCCGCCTCGTCATCCTTGCCGCCACGGCGCCGCAGAGCCCGGACCCGAACGCCGACCCCGACGCGGAATGGGAAGTGGCTCTCGCGCTCGCCGGTCGGGCGGATCTACGGGCCGAGCAGATACGCGCCCTCGCGGCACTGGACGCTTGCGTCGCGGAGGAGTTGGCGCGCGAGGGCCACCAGGTCCTCGACGTGGATCCACTGGCCCGACCATCCGTGGCCCTGGCCCTCCTCGACAGCCCAGCGCCACCCACGTTTGAGGCACCCGAGCCCGAGGGCGCAGCCCCCGCCATTCCAGCCCCGCCGGCGTTTGAGGCGCGGGGGTTCGGGGGCGGAGCCCCCGCAGCGGCGGCGCAGACGAACGCGCCGGGCGAAGCCGCTGCCCCTCGGCGGGAGCCGGGCGGCCGGGCCGGGCGGTGGGCCCGGGCCCTGGCCGCGCACCCGGATCCCGACGTGCGGCGGCGGCTCGCCTCCTGCCCCGACCTGCCCCCCGCGGCATCGGCGGCCCTCGCCGCCGACCCGGACCCCGAGGTGGTGGCCGAACTCGCGCTCTGGACCACCGACCCGGCAACGGCCGCCCGGCTCGCCGCACACCCGCACGCCGAGGTCCGCAGGTCCGCCGCGGGCAACCCAACGACACCCCCCGCCGCCCTGGCCGCGCTGATCACCGGCGAAGGGCTCGCCCCGCCGCGCTCCTGCCTGGTCTGCGACCGCGAGCCGGTCCCTTTCACGCACCCGCCGGACTGCCCGCGCACGGACTGCGACCTGCTTCCCGATGCCGCCTGCAGCGGGGCGCACGAGTCCACCGCGCACGACATCCTCCAGCAGGCCGCCCGGAACCCCGCCACCCCGCCCGCGGCCGCCGCCGGCCTGGCGGGGCACCCCTCCGCCCTCGTCCGCTGGGCGCTCGCCGAGCGGGCCGACCTCCCGCAGGAGCTCTACGCCGGCCTCGCCGCGGACCCCGTCCCGGGGACCCGGTGGGAGGTGGCGGGGAACCCCGGGATCGGCGAGCCGCTGATCCGGGCCCTCGCCGCCGACCCCGCCTCCACGACCGAGGCCCTGCGCCGGCTGGCCCACCACCCGCGGCTGCCGCTCGACCTGCTGCCCGGGCTCGCCTCGGCGACCCGGATCGGGTCGGTGCTGCTGCCGAGGATCGCCGCCGCCACCGCGGCCGAGCTCGCGGAGCTCGCCTCCTCCCCGCACGCCCGCGTCCGCATGCTCGTGGCCGAACGGCACGACCTGCCCGACGGCTTGCGCGATGTGCTCGCCGCGGACCCGGATGCGAAGGTGGTCAAGGCGGTCGCCCCGCACCCCGGGCTGTCCGAGGAGCAGCTGCGCGCCATGGTCGCGCTGCACGGCGTACAGGTGCTGGCGCGGGTGGCGGCGAACCCGGACGCCCCGGCAGGGCTGTTGGAGGAGCTGGCCCGGCACGATCCGCCCGTACGGCGGGCCCTGCGCAAGGTCGCGGTGCACCCGCATGCGCCGGCCGGAGCGCTCCTGGTGTGCCTGCAGGACGAGCGGG
Organism: Streptomyces sp. NPDC046876; assembly: GCF_040645035.1. Classification (NCBI taxonomy): domain Bacteria; kingdom Bacillati; phylum Actinomycetota; class Actinomycetes; order Kitasatosporales; family Streptomycetaceae; genus Streptomyces; species Streptomyces sp. NPDC046876. The sequence continues at coordinate 57,771 of NZ_JBEYXK010000029.1, forward strand.
CCCGGTGCGACGCCGCCGCCCACCCGGCCCTGCCCCCGTCGGTGCTCGTCGTGCTGCTCGCCGACACCGACCTCGCGGTGGCGCGGGCGGCGGCGGCCAACCCGTCGCTGCCGCCGCGGGTGATGGAGGAGCTGGTCGACGGCCGTGCGCCGGCCGCGGGCCCGCGCTGAGCGGAACGGCCGACCCGTCAGCCGCGCGCCAACTCCTCCGCCGGTTCTGGCCGGTGGATCCGGCCGTCGCGCAACTCTACGACTTCATCGGCGAGTTCGATCAGCGCCGGGTCGTGGGTGGCGACCAGGGCCGTCACGCCCTCGCTGCGGACCACCGCCCGCAGCAGCTGCATGATGGAGCGCCCGGTCTCCGAGTCGAGCTGACCGGTCGGCTCGTCCGCGATGATCAGCGCGGGTTCGTTGGCCAGGGCGCGGGCGACGGCGACCCGCTGCTGCTGGCCGCCGGAGAGCTCCCCGGGCCGCTGGGCCGCGTGCTCGGCCAGGCCGACCAGAGCCAGCAGGGTGCGGGCGCGCTCCTCGCGCTGCGCGGCCGGGATCCCGCGCATCCGCATCGGGACACCGACGTTCTCCGCGGCGGTCAGCACCGGGATCAGGCCGAAGGACTGGAACACGAAGCCGATCCGGTCGCGGCGCAGCGCGAGGAGGCCCGCCTCGTCCAGGCCGGCGAGGTCGGTGCCGTCGACGGTGACGGTGCCCCCGGTGGGGGCGTCCAGGCCGCCGACCAGGTTCAGCAGGGTGGTCTTGCCGGATCCGGAACGCCCCTTGAGGGCGGTGAGCCGGCCGCGCCCGGCCTCGAAGGAGACACCGCGCAGGGCGTGGACGGCGCGCTCGCCACTGCCGAACGTGCGGTGCACGTCCCGCACCGCGACCATGGGGGCGGCTGCCGCCGGGCCGGCGTGGTGGTCCTCTGTCATGGTGCGGGCTCCCCCCGGAAATGGAGCGACAAACGCCGCTTCCTTCGCTTCTGCTTCGCTTCCCTCGGGAATTTGTTCATCCGTCACCTACTTCGCGCAAGACCCTTCCGCAACACGTTCGAATCTGACAGCATCGTCCGCTATCCGGGACCAGTGGTCCGGAACGGGGGAGGAACAACGGCACATGCTCGGCTTCGTCGTGCGCCGGCTGCGCGGGCGACTGCCGCTCGCCGCCGCCGTGCTGCTGACCGTACTGATCACCACCACGGTGCTGACCGCACTGCTCGCGTTCACCCGCGGCGCCGGTGAGGCGGGGTTACGCCAGGCCCTGACCGGACCGGACCGCGCCCGGACCCCCGTCCTGGTCACCGGCGACCACCCGGCATCGGCGCGCGGCCGGGACGACGCCGCCGTACGCGCCTTCGGCAAGGACCTGTTCGGCGACCGGCTGCCGGCCGGCGTCGAGAGCGCGTCGCGCAGCCGCCCGTACGGACTTCCGCGCACGCACACCCGCGGCGCCGAAACGGCACTGACGCTGCTCGCCTCCCTGGACCGCGGCCGGACCACCCTCCTGGCCGGCCGGTGGCCGGATCCCGTCGCCGCACCCGGCGGCCCGGTCCCCGTGGCCGTACCCCAGGAGGCCCTGGCCCCGCTCGGTGCGGACGCGAAGGCACTGCCCGCCGACGTGACGCTGGACGACCGCTACGGCGGTGCCCCGCTGAGCGTCCGGGTGACCGGCGTGTACCGGGCGGCCGACCCGCGCTCCGCGTACTGGCGGCTCGACCCGCTCGGCGGACGCGAGGTCCAGGTCGGCAGCTTCACCACCTACGGCCCGCTCCTGGTCGACGACAGTGCCTTCACCGCCGGCGGACTCTTCCAGAACAGCCGCGCCTGGCTGCTCACCCCCGACCTCGCGGACGTCCGCGGCACCGAAGCGGAGGCCCTGCGCGCCCGCACCGCGGACACCGCCGACCGGCTGAAGCGCACCGCGGGCCTCAAGGCCCAGACCGAACTGGACACGTTGCTCGGCGAGTTGGAGTCGGCCCGGCTGGTGGCCCGGTCCGCTGTGCTGATCGGGGCGCTCCAGCTGGCCGTGCTCGCCGCGGCGGCCCTCCTGCTCGTCGCACACCTGCTGACGGACCGCCAGGAAGGCGAGCGGGTCCTGCTCACCGCCCGAGGCGCCTCCCGGGCCCGCATCGGCGTCCTCGGCCTCGCCGAATCGGCGCTGCTCGCGCTGCCCGCCGCCGTACTGGCCCCGCTGCTGGCCCCGCCGCTGCTGCGGCTGCTCGGCGCGGTCGGCCCGGCGGCCGGGATCCCCCTCGACACCGGCGGGATCCGGCTGCTCTGGCCGGCCGCGGCCGCCTGCGCGCTGGCCTGCGTCCTGCTGACCACGCTGCCCTCCGTGCTGCGCGGGGCCGCGGCCGCCGCACTGCGCCGCACCGGGAGCCGTCGGACGCTCGTGGCCGGCGCCGCCCGCTCCGGGGCGGACCTGGCGCTGCTCGCCCTCGCCGTCCTCGCCTACCAGCAGCTCTCCCGCTACAGCGGCGACGCCCCGTCCACCGCCGGCGCCGGCGGCCGGCTCGGCGTCGACCCGGTCCTGGTGGCCGCGCCGACGCTGGCCCTGTGCGCCGGGACCGTGCTCGTGCTGCGGCTGCTGCCGCTCGCCGCCCGCCTGGGCGGGCGCATCGCGGCTCGGGGCCGCGGCCTCGGCCCGGCCCTCGTCGGCTGGCAGCTCGCCCGTCGGCCCGGCCGGGCCACCGGGCCCGTCCTGCTGCTCGTCCTCGCCGTCTCCAGCGGGGTCCTGGCCCTCGGCCAGCACACCGCCTGGTCCTCCTCGCAGCGCGACCAGGCCGAGTTCGCCACCGCGGGCGGACTGCGGATCACCGGCAGCGACCTCGCCCCGATGGGCCAGGGCGGCCGGTACGCGGCCCTGCCCGGCGGCGACCGGGTGTTCCCCGTGGTCCGGGCCGCCCAGGAGCTGCCCGGCGGCCGCGCCGCCCAGCTCCTCGCGCTGGACGCCGCCGCGGCCGAGCGGGTCCCGCTGCGGGCCGACCTGCGCGACGGGCGGCCCATGCGCGAGCTGTTCGCGCCGCCGGCCGACGGTGCGGCCCCCGGCGCCGACGGCATCCCGCTGCCCGGACAGCCGCGGCGGATCGACCTCGACGTATCGCTGCGGGTGCCCGCGGACAGCGGCAACCCGGGGCTCGGGCTGATGCTGCGCGACCGGTTCGGGCTGACGTACCGGACCCCGATGGTCCAGCTGCGCGCCGGGGGCGACACCACCGCGTCGGTGGACCTCGCCACCCTTTCCGGCGCCCCGCTCGGATCCCCCGCCGCCCCGCTGAGCGTCACCGGGATCGTGGTCAGCTACCTTCCCGCGGGCGACCGTACGGGGTACGGGAGGGGCGAGGGCCCCGTCGTCGGGGGCGAGCTGGTGCTGCGCCGCCTCGCCGTGTCCGACGGCCCGGACGGCGCGGCCGCCGCCGTCCCGGTACCGGCCCCCGCGGCGGGCGCCGGAGCCGGCTCCGGGTGGACGCTGTCCTCCCCCGAACTGCCCGGCGGGACCGCCGCCGGAGAGCTGCTGCCCGGCCCGCAGGACGGCTCGGAGCTGCTGCGGCTGCGCTACCGGGGCGGCGGCGACCCCGTCGGCGGTGCGCAGCTGGCGCTCGCACCGCCCGGGGCGCGGCCGGTGACGGAGGTGCCCGGGGTCGCCACCCGCGGCTACCTCGCCGGGGTCGGCGCGGCCGTGGGCGACCTGATCCGCGTACGGCTGGGCGGTATCGACGTGCCCGTGCGGATCGGTGCGGCGGTCGGGTCCCTCCCCGTGGCCGGCGACACCGCCCTCGCGGTCGACCTGGGCACCGCGGGACGCCTGTTGGGCGCCTCCGGTGCGCGCGAACTGCCCGCCCCTGCCGAGTGGTGGCTGCCGGCCGCCTCCGCCGACGACCCCGCCCCCGCGCGCGCCGCGGCCGAACTGCGCTCCCGCGCCGGAGCGCAGCAGGTACAGCTGCGGCAGGAGGTGGCCGCCGGGCTGCTCCGGGACCCGCTGAGCGCCGGCCCCCAGGCCGCACTGGCCGCGCTCGCCGTGGCCTGCGCGGTGCTGGCCGCGATCGGGTTCGCCGCGTCCGCGGCGGCCGCCGGCCGGGACCGGGCCCGGGAGTCCGCCGTCCTGCTGGCCCTGGGTGCTCCCCGGCGTTCCCTGGCCCGGACGGCCGCCGCCGAGGGCTGCCTGCTGGTGGGGCTCGGCAGCGCGGTCGGGCTGGCCCTGGGCGCCCTCGTCGTCCATCTGGTGGTGCCCATGGTGGTGCTGACGCCGGCCGCCCGCCGACCGGTGCCCGAGGTGCTGGTCGACCTGCCGGCCGGCGCGACACTGGCGACCGCCCTGGCCGTCGCCGCGGTGCCGCTGCTGTCGGCGGTCCTGGGCGCCCGCGCCGGAAGCGGCGGCAGGAACGTGGCGGACCGGCTGCGGAACGTGGAGGAGATGTGACCGGCCTGCAGACCCGTCCGGGCGGCGGGCGGAACGAGGCGCGCACCGGACCCGGCTCCGCCGCCGTCCGGGCGGACGGCGTGACGACGCGTCCCGCGCCCTGGGTGCGGACGCGGCTGCGCGCGGCCCCGCTGACCGCCCTGCTCGCCGCCGCCCTCGCCTTCACGGCCGTGTTCCTCGCGGCCGCGCTGCCGCGCGCCCTGGACCGGGGCGCCGACCGCGCGCTGCGCTCGTACCTGCAGGAGCGCGGGCCCGGTCCGACGAGCCTGCTCGCCACCTCCTACCACCGCTCCGGCCCGCCGACCGCCGAGGCACTCGACGCGACCCTGGCCGACATCACCGCCCGTACCGGACCGGTCTTCACCATCGCCCCGACCGGACCGGTGCACGGCTCCCAAGGTGTCAAACCACGCTCCCTGGACAACCCCGAGCTGGCCCGCCCCGAAGGCATCGCGCCCGTGCTCGGCCTGCTCCACCTGCGCCGGGCCGAGGAGCACGTGCGGCTGGTCGAGGGGCGCTGGCCGGGCGGGCGCGTCCCCGACGGGGCGCCGGTGCCGGTCGCGCTGTCGCAGCAGGCGGCCCGGACCCTCGGCGTCCGTCTCGGCACGGTGCTCGACGGCACCCCCGACCTGGCCGGGAACCCGCTGCGGGCCGAGGTGGTCGGCCTGTACGCCGCCCACTCCGAGGACGACCCGTTCTGGACCGAACTGCCCTGCCTGACCCACGCCTGCGCCAACTACACCAACACCGCTCCGCCGCGGCAGTACTGGGTGACCGCCGCCCTCGTCGGTCCGGACGCCCTCGACCGTCTCGCCCCCTGGGGCCAGGGCGCGCAGGACTTCTGGCGGCTCCCGCTGGACACCGGGCCGCTGCGCGCCGACCGGCTGCCCGCGCTGCGCCGGGAGGTCGCCTCCCTCGTCGCCGGACCGGTCGCCTCCGAGCTGATACGCGTCACCGGCCGCCCCGACCTGCGCGTCACCTCCCGGCTGCCGAAGCTGTTCGCCGAGGCCGAGGCCCGGCAGCAGGCCGCCGCGCCGCTCGCCGCCGTCGGACCGGTCGGCGTCGCCGGGGTGGCGGTCGTGGTGTTCTGCCTGGCCGGCGCGCTCACCGCCGACCGGCGCCGGGCCGAGCTGCAACTGCTGCTAGCCCGCGGCGGCTCGCCCGGCGGGATCGTCGGCCGGCTCCTGTGCGAGAACGCGGTCACCGTGCTGCCGGCCGCGGCCGCGGCGACCGCCCTGGCCGTGGCGCTGCTGCCGACCCCGCGGTGGCCGGGCACGCTGCTCGCCGCCGCGGCCGTGGCCCTGCTGGCGCTGCTGGCCTTTCCCGTCCGTGCCGCCGTGCTGCTGTCACCGCGGCGCGGGCCGGCGCCGCGGCGGCGCCTGGTCGCCGAACTGCTGGTGTTCGCCGCCACCGCCGCGGCCGTCTTCGAGGTCCGGCGGCGCGGGGTGGCCCCGGCCGGGCAGGGCCCCGACCCGCTGCTGGTGGCGGCGCCCCTGCTGCTCGCGGTCTCCGGCGGGCTGCTGCTGGCGCGGCTCCAGCCGTACGCGGTCGGGGGGGGGGGCCCCGGGGGCGGCCCCCCTTTGACGGCGGCGCCCGGGGCTCGGGGGGGGGGCTGCGGGCGGGGCCCCCCCCGCCGGGGGGGGGGCGGCCCGCCCGGGCGCCCAGCCGGGGGCGGGGCCTGATCGGCTTCGTCGGCCTGGCCCGCGCCGCGCGCGGCACTGCGGGCGCGGCCCGTCCGTCGGCGCTGCCGCTGGTGGCCCTGCTGCTGGCCGTGATCACCGGGAGCTTCGGCGCCACCGTGCTCGGCGCGGTGGACACCGCCCGGATCCAGGTGGCCCGGCAGACGGTCGGCGGCGACGTGCAGATCACCGCACCGCAGAACTCCTCCGTGCCCGAGGCGATGGCGCGGGCTGCCGCCGCGCTGCCCGGCGTACGGACGTCCGTCAGCGTGTGGAGCGACGACCAGGCGTTCGTGTTCGGCACGGCCGAGGGCTCCACCCAGGTCACGGTGATCGTCGCCGAGCCGGTCGCGTACGCGGAACTGGCCCGGACGGCGGGCCGCGGCCGCTTCGACCCGGCGCTCCTCGCCCCCGGCACCTCCGGCTCCCCGGACGCCCCCGTGCCCGCCCTGTTCGGCGGTGCACTCGCCCGGATGGCCCCGCTCGACGGGCAGCCGCTCCTGCTGCGCCCGGACGGGGGCGGCGAGGTGAAGGTGAAGGGCGTCGCCGTGGTGGACGCCACCCCGGCCCGGCCGGGCACCGGCGGGGCGGTGGTCGTCCTGCCCGCCGGTCCGGCGACGGCCGCGCTGCCCCGGACCGCCCGCCCCGAGCGGTGGTTCGCCACCGGCGCCGTCGACGAGGACCGGCTGCGGGAGGTCGTCCGGGCCGCCGAGCCCGCAGGCCAGGCCGGGAAGTTCCAGACAGCCACCAGCACCGGGGTCGCCGAGGAGCTGGCCGACGACCCGCTCCAGCGGTCTGCGGGCCGGCTGTTCTGGGCGTCCCTGGCCGGCGCGGCGGGCTTCGCCCTGCTGGCGGTCCTGCTGACCCTGGTGCGGGCCGCTCCCGAACGGGCCGCGGTGCTGGCCCGGCTGCGCACGATGGGCCTGCGCCCCCGGCAGGGCCTCCAGCTGGTCCTGGTGGAGGCGCTCCCGCAGGGTGTGGCCGCCACCTTGGGCGGGGCCGCCGTGGCCGCGGCGGCCGTGGCCCTGCTCGGGCCCGCGGTGGACCTGTCCACCCTGGTCGGCTCGACCGTGCCGAGCGGGGTCCGGCCGGCCGCGGGGCCCGTGCTGACCCAGGTGCTCGGGCTGGCCGGGCTGGTCGCCGTGGCCGTGTGCGCCGAGGCGGCGGTGTCCGGGCGGCGCCAGATCACCACCGAGTTGAGAGCGGGAGACCAGCGTTGAACACCGAGCAGCCGACCTACGAAGAGCTGCGCCGAAAGGCCCTTGCGGCCTCCGCGCCCCGCGGCCCGGAGGCGGGAACGGCCATCGCCTGCGACCGGCTGGTGAAGATCTTCAGCACCGACGGGGTCGAGGTGCAGGCCCTGCAGGGGCTGGAACTGACCGTGTCCCGGGGTGATCTGGTGGCGCTGGTCGGCGCCTCCGGCAGCGGCAAGTCGACGCTCCTGAACATCCTGGCGGGGTTGGACGTGCCGACCGCCGGCACGGCCACCGTCGACGGGTACGACCTGCTGGAGATGTCCGCGAAGGAGCGGCTGCGCTACCGGCGGGAGGCGGTGGGCTTCGTCTGGCAGCAGACCGCCCGCAACCTGCTGCCGTTCCTGACGGCTGCTCAGAACATCGCCCTGCCCATGCAGTTGCGCGGCCGTGCCCGCAGTGCGGGCCGCTCCGCCGCCGGCCGCTCCCCCGCCGGCCGGGCCGGCCGTGCGGCCCGGGTCGCCGAGCTCCTCGAGGCCCTGGACATCGCCGATCTGGCGGGCCGCCGGCCCGCCGAGCTCTCCGGGGGACAGCAGCAGCGGGTCGCGATCGCGGTGGCCATGGCCAACGATCCGGCGGTGCTGCTGGCCGACGAGCCCACCGGCGAGCTCGACTCCGACACCGGTGCCGCGATCTTCGAGGCGTTCCGCACCGTGAACCGGGAGCTCGGCGCCACCGTGGTCATCGTCACGCACGACCCGCTCGTCGCGGGCGAGGTGCGCCGCACGGTCGCGATCCGCGACGGCCGCACCAGCAGCGAGGTGCTGCGCCGCACCGTCACCGACGAGCACGGCGCGGAGTCGGTGAGCGAGCGCGAGTACGTGATGCTGGACCGCACCGGCCGCGTACAGCTGCCCCGGAAGTTCCTGGAGGCCCTGGGCATGGAGCACCGCGTGGCCGTCGATCTGGCCGCCGACCGCATCGAGGTCCGCCCCGACAGCGCCGAGGTCTGATCCCCCGGGCCGCGGCCCGGCGTCACTTCCGCAGCCCGGGTGTCGTTAGGGCCTCGGGGTTGACTTGGGGGCGAAGGGATGGCGTTGATGCGGCAGTTTCCTCTGGAGATGCACGGGATGGCACCGGGCCGGGTCGTCGAGTGGCGGCTCCGGTCCACCGCGGGGCCGGAGCCGGCCGGTGCGGGCCGGTGGGCTTCGTTCAACCAGGACAAGCACTTCACCGTCGCCGAGGAGAGCCGCGGGGCCGACGACCCGGTCGCGTCCTGGGTCGCCGTGACCTTCGAGGTCGAGGGGGCGCTGGACGAAGAGGCGCTGGCCGGGGCGCTGCTGGCGTTCGTACAGCGCCACGAGGTGCTGCGGTGCACGTTCCGGAGGCTGGCCGGGGAGCTGGCGTGCGAGCCCATCACCCCCGGCGAACTGGCCCTGGACGCCGTGCCCGTGGCCTCCTTCGACTCGAACCGGGAGCTGGTCGGATACCTGTCGGAGCGGTTCAAGCGGAGCATCGACACGCTGTCCTGGCCGCTGTTCACGATGGGCGCCGTGCTGCGCGAGGATTCGGCGACCGTCTACCTGGCCTTCGACCACATCGTCTGCGACGGGCTGTCGATGCCGGTCGTGGTGCAGGACGTGCAGGGCGCGTACGAGGCGCTGCGGCGCGGCGAGGAGCCCGCGGCGGCGCCGGCACCGTCCTACCTCGACTTCGCCGAGGAGCAGCGCCGCCGCTACCTGTCCTTCGACGCCGACGACGAACGCCTCGCCTACTGGAAGGAGTTCGTCGCGGGCGGCGACGGCGCGTTCTTCCCCCGCTTCCCGCTGGACCTCGGCGTGGCGCCCGGCCGGATGTACCCCATCGTCAACGAGGCTTCCGAGCTGCTGGACGCCGGCGAGGCCGAGGTGTTCGAGAAGGTGTGCCGGGAGGTCGACGGCAAGCCGTTCATGGGCGTGCTGGCCGCGGTCGCGGTCTGCCTGCGGGAGGCCGGCGGACCGGGCGTCTACCGGGGCTTCATGCCGGTGAGCGAGCGGGGCCGGGCCGGCTGGGCGGATTCGGTCGGCTGGTTCGTCAACACCATGCCCATCGAGTTCGACGCCTCGCCGGGCCGGGACTTCGGGCAGGTGATGGCCGGGGTGCGGGAGGGGTTCGGCGAGATGATGCGCCATATCGACGTGCCGTTCGTACGGGCCTGGCAGCTGCTGGCGCCCGAGGAGTTCGCCGCCCGCTCGTGGCCGTACCCGGTGAACTTCTTCTCGTACATCGACACGCGCAAGGTGCCGGGCGCCGGCCGGCACGAGGAGTGGCGGCCCGCGTCGCACGTGTGGTCGGCACGCGCCAACGGCGCCTGCTCCTGGTTCCAGCGGGATGCCCACGGCCTGCACATGAACTCGATCTACGTGGACACCGCCGCGGCGCGCCGCACCATGGAGGGTTTCCAGGAGGCGCTGCGCCGGACGGTCCGGGAGATCGCCCGGCACGGCTCCTTCGGCCGGCCCCTCGCGCTGGCCGCGCCGCGCGGGCCGGTCGGATCGGCGCTCGGGGCGGGGGCGGTCGCCCGCCGGCCCTGAGGGACGGGGCGCGGGTCGGCGGCCGGGTGCGTTCGCCGGCCGGGCCCGGGTCAGGCGCCTGCGGCGCGGCGCAGCAGGAGGGCCCGCTCGCGGGCGTTGGCGGTGAGCGAGGCCGCCCTTTCGAACTCGGCGCGGGCTTCCTCGCGCCGGCCGAGCCGCTCCAGCAGGTCGCCCCGTACGCTCGGCAGCAGGTGGTAGGAGCGCAGCGCGGGCTCCCGGGCCAGGGCGTCGACCAGCGGGAGCGCCGCCGCGGGGCCCTCGGCCATGGAGACGGCGACCGCCCGGTTGAGCTCGACCACCGGCGAAGGGGTCAGTTCGACGAGGCGTCCGTAGAGGGTGGCGATGGCCGCCCAGTCGGTGTCCTCGTAGCGCACGGCCTGCGCGTGGCAGCCGGCGATCGCGGCCTGGAGGGAGTAGGGGCCGCTGCCGGCCCGCCGGAGGGCGTCGACGCCGCGGCGGATCAGCAGCCGGTTCCACGTGGCCCGGTTCTGGTCGGCGAGCAGGACGGGCTCTCCGTCGGGGCCGGTGCGGGCGGCGGTCCGGGAGGCCTGGAACTCCAGGAGGGCGGCGAGCCCGTGCACCTCGGGTTCGCCGGGCATGAGGCCGGCCAGGACACGGGCCAGGCGCAGGGCGTCCTCGCACAGCGCGGGGCGCACCAGGTCGTCGCCGGCCGTCGCCGCGTAGCCCTCGTTGAAGATCAGGTAGATCACCTCGAGGACGGAGGCGAGCCGCTCCTCGCGGTCGGCCCCGTACGGGACCTCGAAGGGCACTCCGGCCTTGGCCAGGGCCCGCTTCGCGCGGACGATGCGCTGGGCGACGGTCGGCTCGGAGGTCAGGAAGGCCCGGGCGATCTCGCGGGTGGTCAGCCCGCCCATGAGGCGCAGGGTGAGCGCGATCCGGGCCTCGGTGGCCAGGACGGGGTGGCAGGCGGTGAAGATCAGCCGCAGCAGGTCGTCGTCGATGTCGTCGGGGGCGGCCGGATCGGCGGGCGGCGGCACGTCCTCCAGGGTCCGGCCGACCTCGGCGAGCTTGCGGGCGTAGACCTCCTTGCGGCGGACCAGGTCGACGGCGCGGTGCTTGGCGGTGGCCATCAGCCAGGCGCCCGGCCGGTCGGGAACGCCGGACTGCGGCCACTGCTCCAGTGCGGCGACCAGGGCGTCCTGGGCGAGTTCCTCGGCGATGCCGACGTCGCGCACGATGTGTGCGACGCCGGCGATGATCCGGGCCGATTCGATCCTGAACACCGTTTCGACCGCCTGGGCCGTGCTCGCTGCCGTCACGGCCACCCATCAGAGCAGCCGTGACGCGGCGGGGCAAACAGGGCTGGGTGGGCGGGGCAAACACGGCTGGGTGGGCGGGCCAAACGGGGCTGCGTGGACGAACACAGCCCGTCGGGGTGGTCAGCCCTCGGCGATCTCGCGGAGTTCGATGCCGACCGTCCACTCCTCCGGGTGGATCTCCAGGAACCGCCGGGTCCACTCCAGGGCCTCGGCCTTGTCCTTGGCCTGCATGAGGGCGTACCCGCCGATGACCTCCTTGGTCTCGGTGAAGGGGCCGTCGGTGTAGCTGAGCTTCCCGCCGGACCAGGTGACGCGGGTGGCCTCGGAGGTGGGCAGCAGCCCGGCGGTGTCCAGCATGACGCCGGCCTTGGTGATCTCCTCCAGCAGGGCGCCCATGCGCTCCTGGAAGCCCGGCGGGAAGGGGGTGTCGGCGGGGAGGCTGTTCTCGTCGATACGGACCAGCGACAGGTAGCGCGGCATGGTGGCTCCTCGGTCGGTGCGGGCGGGGGCTCTCCCCGCCTCTCACCCGTGCGTCGAACGGGGAGGGCCGGGATCGACACCTCGCGCAGACTGTTTTCGGGATTTTTCTCCGGCCGGTGGGCCGCAGCGTGCAGCGACACGGGCACGCAGGCCCGCCAGGCGTGCCCTGCAGCGGTCAGCGGCGGTCAGCGGCTGTCGCCCGCCCAGTCCCAGTGCCCCGGGTCGTCCGCCCGGCGGCGGTAGTGGGCCCGGCCGCCGGCCCCGTAACGGCCTATCTCCGTGGGGAGGGCCGCCTCCTCGGCGAGCCGGCGCGCGCTCCAGCCCGTGACGTCGAGCAGGAGCCCGTCCAGGGGGCCGCCCACGAGTTCGCCGTAGACGTGGCCGGGGCGCGGGCCGGGGTCGGGGTCGTCGTGGTCGGCGCCGTACACCCGGCGCCGGAGCATCCTGTCGTCCATGCCGCCAGCTTCACAGGCGGCACTGACAACGCACCGCGGCGGCGGGGCCGCCCCGCCCGCACAGGGCGGCCCGCGCGATGATGGGGGCCGCAGCGCCCGGCACCCGGCGGACGCAGCAGGGGGCGCCGGCAGGAGCACGGCCGGCACCGGGAACAGCACCAGGAACAGGAGCACCGCCGCACATGGCACTTCGGATCCACCGCCCCCAGGAGGACGCGGAGTTCGACTTCATCCTCCGCATGGCCCGGGGGCCGGTCCTCGCCTACTTCATCGGGACCTGGCCCAAGGCCCTGGAGGCCTGCCGGGCGATGGACGCGCTCGTGGCCGAGGCGGCCGAGGAGTTCGGCCCGCGCCTGACGGCCGTACGGACGGACATGACCCGCTGCCCCGGCTCGACCAGGCGGTTCGGCGTCACGGGCGCGCCCACCGCCGTCATCGTCGCGGACGGTGAGGCGGTGGCCCTGGCGGCGGGCCCGATGACGGGCACGGAGCTCCGGGCGTTCCTGGAGGCGCACCTCTGAGCGGCCGGCGACGCCTTTGGGCCACTGCGGGGAAAGTGAGCTGTCTGGCCGAAAGTGGCATGGGCGAGATAGGTGCCTGGGGCATGTAATGGGTCCAGGCGAGACGGAACCACGGAACCATGCCGATGAGGTGCTGCATGTCAGAAACCGTTGCCTTCCCCCAGGACCGAACCTGCCCCTACCACCCGCCCGCCGCGTACGAGCCCCTCCGGGCGGGCCGGCCGCTGTCGCGCGTGACGCTTTTCGACGGCCGCTCGGTGTGGGTGGTCACCGGGCACGCCGAGGCGCGCGCCCTGCTGGCCGACGGCCGCCTGTCCTCCGACCGCGACAACGCGGCCTTCCCGACCCCCACCAAACGCTTCAAGGGCCTGCAACGGCGCCGCACCGCCCTGCTCGGCGTGGACGACCCCGTGCACAACGCGCAGCGGCGGATGCTGATCCCGAGCTTCACCCTCAAGCGGACGGCGGCCCTGCGGCCCCGCATCCAGGAGACCGTGGACCGGCTGATCGACGAGATGGTCGCGAACGGCCCGCGGGCGGAGCTGGTCAGCGCCTTCGCCCTGCCCGTGCCCTCGATGGTGATCTGCGCCCTGCTCGGAGTCCCCTACGAGGACCACGAGTTCTTCGAGGAGCAGTCGAGGCGGCTGCTGCGCGGGCCGGACCTCTCCGACGTGGAGACGGCCCGCGAGCGGATCAACGGCTACCTGGCCGACCTGATCGAGCGCAAGCGGACGCAGCCGGGCGAGGGACTGCTCGACGAGCTGGTCGCGCGGCGCCTGGAGACCGGCGAGACGGACGTCGAGGAGCTGGTGTCGCTGGCGGCGATCCTGCTGATCGCGGGGCACGAGACCACGGCGAACATGATCTCGCTCGGGACCTTCACCCTGCTGCGCCACCCCGAGCAGCTGGCCGAGCTGCGCGCCGACCCGGCGCTGCTGCCGGCCGCCGTGGAGGAGCTGATGCGCTTCCTGTCGATCGCGGACGGCATGCTGCGGGTGGCGACCGAGGACATCGAGGTCGGCGGGGTGACCGTGCGGGCGGACGACGGGGTGATCTTCTCCACGTCCGTCATCAACCGCGACGGCGCGGTCTTCGAGGAGCCCGACGTCCTGGACTGGCACCGCCCGGCCCGCCACCACTTGGGCTTCGGCTTCGGCATCCACCAGTGCCTGGGGCAGAACCTGGCGCGCGCCGAGATGGAGATCGCGCTCGGCACGCTGTTCGAGCGGCTGCCGGGGCTGCGGCTGGCGGCGGAGCCGGACCGGATCCCGTTCAAACCGGGCGACACCATTCAGGGCATGGTCGAACTGCCCGTGGCCTGGTGAGCGGCGTGTCCGCGCAGCGCGCCGTCACCGGCATCGACACCGCCGTCTGCATCGGCGCGGGCCAGTGCGCCCTGACCGCGCCGGACGTCTTCACCCAGGACGACGAGGGGTTCAGCCGGGTGCTGCCCGGGCGGGAGGACGGGCACGGCAGCCCGCTGCTGCGCGAGGCCGTGCGGGCCTGCCCGGTCGCCGCCATCACCCTCCGGGAGGCCTGACCCCCGACCGGGCGTCTCGGCCCGGGACGGCAGTGGGCCCCGCCCGAATCCTCGGCGGGGCCCACTGCCGTCACACGGCAAACGCGTGAAGCGGTGTCACTGGGGGACGACCGACTCCGCCTGCGGGCCCTTGGGGCCCTGGGTGACCGTGTACTCGACCCTCTGGTTCTCCTCCAGCGACCGGTAGCCGGAGGACTGGATGGCGGAGAAGTGGACGAACACGTCGGGGCCGCCCTCGTCCTGGGTGATGAATCCGAATCCCTTCTCGGAGTTGAACCACTTCACGGTGCCTGTTGCCATCGGTGCCGATCCTTACTCAACGTTCCACGCGGGCCGCACGTGCGGTGCAGCCGTCTCGATCCTTCCCACCCGCCCCGTACGCCACACCCGGAGTGCGGCCAACCGGGGACCGCTCGAACTGGTGACCCTTCCGTACGTCATGCTCCGCCGTCCGCGGCGGGCGACAGCTCGACGGAGCGGGGCCGAGGGGCTGCGGCGGCCCGTCCGCCGGCCCGGCAGCCCAGGCAGTTCTGGTGTCCGGTGCGGGCGGTCGCGTCCCGGACCCGCCAGTCCCAGTCGGCGGCCGGGCGCGGGCCGCTCGGCTTGCCCCAGCCGGCGAGGTGCAGCAGCCAGGTAACCAGGCCGGCCACGAGGACGAGGCCGAGGCCGAGCCAGAGCCCGGGCGCCCAGGACAGGCAGATGCCGAGGCCCGCGGCGGCGCTGCCGAGGACGGCGAGGGCGGTGCCGGTCCAGCCGGCGACGGTGTGTCCGAGGTCGACGTGCCCGTGCGCGCTCATGGTTCTCCCGAAGTAGGCTCGGCGGAGCAGGAAGATTTATCTCGCGAGATAAACATCTGATCAAGAAAGTATCTCGCGAGCTAAGTAACTTAGATGCTAAGGAGCATGTGCGTGCAGGGCAAGCCCCGCCCCGCGGCCACGGCCGGGGAGGCGATCTCCCGTATGGACCACTACGTCGCCCTCGGCCTGATCGGCCAGCAGGAGGTGGCGCAGCTGCTCGGGCTCAACGTCACGGACCTGACCTGCCTGGGCCACGTCCTGGGAGCCGGGGACGAGCCGCTCTCGGCCGGCGACCTGGCCGCCCTGACCGGCCTCACCACCGGCGCGGTCACCGGCGTCCTCAACCGCCTGGAGCGCGCGGGGTACGCCCGGCGCCGGCCGGACCCGGCCGACCGGCGCCGGGTACGCGTGGTGGCCGATCCAGCGGCCGCACAGCGGGTGGTGGAGGTGTACGAGCCGTTCTACTCCCGGCTCGCCGCGGTGTTCGCCGAATACACCCCCGACGAGGTCGCCGTCATCGCCGACTGGTTCGACCGCGCGACCGCCGAGGCGCGGGCGCACCTGGCCCGCCTGCGGTCCGGGGAGCTGGGGCCCGCCTCGAAGGAGGCACTGGAACCCCCGATGGTAAAATTTCCCTTTTCGTGTCCCACGGAAGGCTCTGCATGAGGAACCCGTCACCCTACGGGCGTTTCGGCGTCAGGCCCGCCGCCAAGGCCGCCCCGAAGGGCGCCGCCAAGGCCGGCGCCCGCACGGCCGCCAAGGCCCCGCGCGCCACCGCCCTGCAGGGCGAGTTCGCGATGCCCGAGCCGGCGGTGCCGGCGCTGCCGCCGGCGGAGTCCTTCGCCGAGCTCGGCCTGCCCGCCGACCTGCTGCGGACGATGACGGAGTCCGGGGTCACGCAGCCGTTCCCCATCCAGGCCGCCACCCTGCCCAACTCCCTGGCGGGGCGCGACATCCTCGGCCGCGGGCGGACCGGCTCCGGCAAGACCCTCGCCTTCGGCCTGGCCCTGCTGGCGCGCACCGCCGGCCACAAGGCCGATCCGAAGCGGCCGCTGGCCCTGGTCCTCGTACCGACGCGCGAGCTGGCCCAGCAGGTCACCGAGGCCCTGAGCCCGTACGCGGCGGCCCTGGGGCTGCGCATGGCCGCGGTGGTCGGCGGGCTGTCCATCGGCCGGCAGGTCAGCGTGCTGCGCACCGGCGCGGAGGTCGTCGTGGCCACGCCGGGCCGGCTGAGCGACCTGGTGGGGCGGCGCGACGTGCACCTGGACCGGGTGCGGATCACCGTGCTCGACGAGGCCGACCAGATGTGCGACATGGGCTTCATGCCGCAGGTCACCGAGATCCTGGACCAGGTGCACGCGGACGGGCAGCGGATGCTCTTCTCGGCCACCCTGGACCGCAACGTGGACCAGCTGGTCCGCACGTACCTGAAGGACCCGGTCTCCCACTCCGTCGACCCGTCGGCGGCGACGGTGTCCACGATGGACCACCACGTCCTGCACATCCACGCGGCGGACAAGTACTCCTCGGCGACCGAGATCGCCGCCCGCGAGGGCCGCGTGCTGATGTTCCTCGACACCAAGCACGGCGTGGACCAGTTCGTGAAGCACCTGCGGGCCATGGGCGTACGGGCGGAGGGGCTGCACAGCGGCAAGTCGCAGCCGCAGCGCACCCGGACCCTCGCCCGCTTCAAGGAGGGCGCGGTCACGGTCCTCGTCGCCACGAACGTCGCCGCCCGCGGCATCCACATCGACGACCTGGACCTCGTCGTGAACGTGGACCCGCCGGCCGACCACAAGGACTACCTGCACCGGGGCGGCCGTACGGCCCGGGCGGGCGAGTCGGGGAAGGTCGTCACGCTGGTCACGCCGAACCAGCGGCGGGACATGGTCCGGCTGATGTCGGACGCCCGGATCCGGCCGACCATCACCCAGGTGCGCTCCGGCGAGGCCGCACTGAGCCGGATCACCGGGGCCAAGACCCCGCCCGGTGTGCCGCTGGCCGGCGCCGAGCCGACCGACGCGAAGGGCCGGCCCTCCGGGTCGGAGCTCGGCTTCCGCGGGATGGGCACCCGCCCGGGCCGGGTCGGCAAGGGCAAGGAGTCCCGCAAGACGGCCGAGGCCAAGGCCCTCGCCGAGGCCCGCCGCGCGGCCCGCGTCCGCCGCGGCCACTGACGCCGCCGGCTACGGAGACGGCGACGAGGGCACCGGCGACGGGCAGGACCTCGCGGCAGAGATAGGGATGCAGAGCGCTGGGGGGGCCCCCGCGCCACCGCCGCCGGGCCCCCCCCCCCCCGGGCTCCCCCCCGCCCGGGACACGCCAGCAGAGCCACGCGCCCGCGGGCGGGCCGCCGGGGCCCCGGGGC
>NZ_JBEYXK010000030.1:0-8416 GCF_040645035.1 Streptomyces sp. NPDC046876
GGATTTTCCAGCCCGCCGGCGTTTGAGGCGCGGGGTCTGGGGCGGAGCCCCAGGCGGGGGCCGGGGCCGCAGGACCCTGTTTCGGGAAGGGGCGGGGTGGGGAACCGCTCCGCGCAGCGGCCGCGGCGCCGCGCCGGGTGGGGGGCGGTCGTAGAATTCTGGGATTGTGTCTGAGTCCCATTCCACCCAGCCCAGCGTCCCGGAAGCCGTGCCGGAGGCGAAGTCCTACGTGCCGCCCAAGTGGCGGACCGAGCCCCGGTTCCCCGACGGCCCCGCGCCGGACCCGGCCGGCTCGCACCACGAGCGGCGGATCCGCAGCTTCCAGCCGCGCCGCAGCCGCGTGACCACCGGCCAGGGCGAAGCCCTGAAGCGGCTCTGGGGGACCTGGGGCCTCGACATCGACGGGCGCCACGTGATCGACCTCGAGGAGATGTTCGACGGGCTGCCCGTCGTGCTGGAGATCGGGTTCGGGATGGGCGAGGCCACCGCGCAGATGGCCGCCGCCGACCCCGAGACCGGGATCCTCGCCGTCGACGTGCACACCCCGGGCCAGGGGAACCTGCTCGCCCTCGCCGAGCGCAACGGCCTGACCAACGTCCGCGTCGCGAACGGCGACGCGATCATCCTGCTGCGCGAGATGCTGCCGCCCGCCTCCCTCGCCGGGATCCGCGTGTACTTCCCGGACCCGTGGCCCAAGGCCCGCCACCACAAGCGGCGCCTGATCCAGCCCGAGTTCCTGGACCTGGCCGCGACCCGCATGGCCCCCGGCGCCGTGCTGCACTGCGCGACCGACTGGGAGGACTACGCCGAGCAGATGCTCGAAGTGCTCTCCGCGCACCCGGAGTTCGAGAACACGCAGGCGGACGGCGGGTACGCGCCGCGTCCCGACTTCCGGCCGCTGACCCGTTTCGAGGGCCAGGGCCTCGACAAGGGCCACGTCGTCCACGACTTGCTCTTCCGTCGGGTGAAGAAGGACTGATGTCACTGCGCGTGGCGGAGTGACTCGTTAGAGTCATCGCGTGTTGCCCGCCGCGCTTCCCCCTGTTCGTGTTCGTGCGTGCTTGCTCGGCGCCCTCGGGGCGTCGGGCACGGCGATCCTCGAGCTCGTACGGGAGCAGACCGGCACCGCGGGGTTCCTCGTCGGGCTGGGTCTGGCCGTGCTCCCGGTGCCGGTGCTCATGGCGGCCTTCCGGTGGCTCGGCCGGGCCGCACCGCGCCCCTGGGCGCAGCTGCTGTTCTGCTTCGGCTGGGGTGCCTGCGCCGCGGCGCTGATCGCCATACTGGCCAACAACTTCGCCACCGAGTGGATCTCCGCGGCGACCGCCGATCCGGACCATGCGGACGAGATCGGGTCGGTCGCGATCGCCCCCGTGGTGGAGGAGAGCGCGAAGGCGGCGGCGCTGCTCCTGGTGTTCGCGTTCCGAAGGCGCCAGTTCACCGGCCCTGCGGACGGTTTCGTCGTGGCGGGGTTCACCGCCACCGGCTTCGCCTTCACCGAGAACGTGCTGTACCTCGGAAACGCCTTCGGGGAGGACGCCGGGAGCGGAGTGGGGGCCCTCGATTCGGTGACCGCGGCCACTTTCTTCGTACGGATCGTGCTGTCGCCGTTCGCGCACCCGCTGTTCACGGTGCTGACCGGGCTCGGCTTCGGCGCCGTGGCCGCGCTGCGCCCCGCGGCCCCGCGGGCCGCACGCGTCGGGCTGCCGCTGCTGGGGCTGGCGGGCGCGATGGGCATGCACGCGCTGTGGAACTGCTCCTCGCGGATCGGCGAGTACGGGTTCTACTGGATCTACGGCTGCGTGATGGTCCCGGTGTTCGGGCTGCTGCTGGGCCTGGCCGTCCGGATAAGACGGCGCCGACTGCGGGCGGTGGCCGGGGAGTTGGCGGTGTACGCGGCCGCGGGCTGGCTGGCCCCGGCGGAGGTGCCGGCGCTCGCCTCGATGCCGGCCCGCTCGCTGGCCCGGTCGCTGGCCCGGCACAGCGGGGGCCGGGCCGCGGGCCGCGCGGTGGCCCGGTACGAGGAGGACGCGGCCGCGCTGGCCCTGCTGCGGCACCGGGCCCGTACGGGTCCTGCCTGGGACGCGGAGTTCGCCGGCCGGGAGCGCGAGCTGCTGCAGCAGCTGTGGCTGCGCAGGGCGACGGCCGGGCCGGCGCTGGCCCGGGCGGCGGTGCTGGAGGAGCTGCTGCCGCCGCGGACCGGTGCCGGCGAGCGGGTCTTCGTACCGGCGGCCCGGCTTACGGGTTCAGGCCCTTGGACCGGAGCCAGGCCAGCGGGTCCGTCGTCGCCCCGCCCTTGCGTACTTCCAGGTGGAGATGGGGTCCGGTGACGTTGCCGGTGGCGCCGACGCGTCCGATGGTCTCGCCGGCGCCGACCTGGCCGGAGGTCACCGACATCGAGGACAGGTGGCAGTACCAGACCTCGGTGCCGTCGGCGAGGCGCAGCACGATCCGGTAGCCGTACGCGCCCGACCAGCCGGCCGAGGTGATCGTGCCGCCGGCGACGGCCTTGACGGGCGTGCCGGTGGGGGCGGCGAAGTCGAGGCCGGTGTGGTAGCCGGAGGACCACATGGAGCCGGCGGCGCCGTAGTGCGAGGTGAGGGTGTAGGAGGAGGTCGGCAGGGAGTAGCTGCCGCTGCTGCTGTCGGCGGATCCGGAGGACGCAGAGCCGGAGGACGGGGAGCCGGAGCCGGACCCGGCGATCCGCTGTTCCTCGGCCTTGGCCTCGGCCGCCTCCTGGGCCGCCTTCTCGGCGGCGGCCTTG
Source organism: Streptomyces sp. NPDC046876 (assembly GCF_040645035.1). Classification (NCBI taxonomy): domain Bacteria; kingdom Bacillati; phylum Actinomycetota; class Actinomycetes; order Kitasatosporales; family Streptomycetaceae; genus Streptomyces; species Streptomyces sp. NPDC046876. Next base: position 2,762 of record NZ_JBEYXK010000030.1, read on the forward strand.
GCCTCCTCGGCGGCCTTCTCCGCGGCCTCCCGCTTGGCCTTGGCCTCTGCGGCGGCGGCCTCGTGCGCGGCGCGCTCGGCCTCGGCGCGGGTCTGCGCCTCGGCGGCGTCCTGCTGGGACTCGGCCTGCTGGAGGATGCGGGTGCGCAGCACCTCGCCGGCGTCGCCGTGCGTGCCGGACTGCTGCGCGTGCTGTGCGAGGACGCCCGTCGTGGCGGCCTCGGAGTCGGACTTCGCCTGGCGGGCCGCGCCGGTGTGGGAGTCGCCGCCGGACGGGCCGGTCAACGAGGGTATGGAGATCGGGACTTGGGGGCGGTCCTGCGCGGTGGCGAGCGGGGCCGCGCCGACCGCGGCGATGACGCCGACGCCGAGCACGGTGGAGCTGCGCGCAAGTCCCCCCCGCTGCTTGACGACCCGGTGCTTGCCGCGCAGCGGACGGGCGGAGTCCTCGGTGGGGTTCCACTCGCCCCAGGCGCCGGCGGACGGCTGTTCCTGGATCGCTGTGCCTTCGTGGGCAGGCAAGTTGGAGGCCACCGGGGCACACTCCTCAGGGAAACGCACGCGCAGGGCACCGCCTCTGCGACGGCTGGGACGACCGCGCTGCGTTATCGAACGGTAATAGACGCGGGGGAATGATTCCAAGCCGCCGTGATTGATCGTTTCGGCCAAGGGCACCCGGGTCGAACCGACTTGGACCGCATTTATGAGTATTTGATGGGGCAACTCGGGCAAAACGCAGTCGAATTCTGTATCCCTCTGGTCACACAAGCTTCTTGATGGAGCGTCATACGGCTTGCGCAGAGCGGCCGTTCGGTTACGTGTGGTTACGGCGTCACGGCCGGTACGGTGCGCCGCTGCTCCGGCTGTCCCTGCACCGGGCGGCACACCGCCAGCAGCGCCATGTCGTCCGTCGTCCCACCGCCGGTGTGCCGGCGCACGTCTCTGCTGAGCGCGCCGAGCAGCGCGTCCGGCCCGGGGAAGACCCGCCCCCGCAGCCGCACCGCCGGTTCGTAGAACTCACCCGAGGCGTCGCGGGCCTCGCTCAGCCCGTCGGTGTACAGCAGCAGGGTGGCGCCCGCCGGGAACGGCCACTCCTCGGCCCGTTCCGGCGCCCCGGCCAGCTCCCCCAGGCCGAGCGGGAGCGCGGGCTCCGCGGGCGCGAGCACCGCCAGGCCCCCGTCCGCGTACAGCAGCAGCGGCTCGGGGTGGCCGCGGTTGAGCAGCCGCAGCACGCCGCTCCCGCCCGTCGGGATCTCGCCCAGCACGCAGGTGGTGAAGCCCTCCACCGCGTCCAGGCCGGCCCGCCGCGCGGCCTCGCGGGCCAGGGCCCGCTCCAGCCGCTGCGCCAGCGCTTCCAGCGTCGGCTCCGTCTCGGCCGCCTCCCGGAAAGCCCCGAGGACCACCGCCACGGCCTCCACCGCGCCCAACCCCTTGCCCCGTACGTCGCCCACCGCGAGGCGGACCCCGTACGGGGTGTCCTGGACGGCGTACAGGTCCCCGCCGATGAACGCGTCGGCTTGGGCGGCCTCGTACCGGGCACTGACGTGCAGCCCGCCGATCCGTTCGGACGGCGTCGGCAGCAGGGCCCGCTGGGCCGCCTCCGCGATCCCGCGCGCCGAGGCGAGCCGCTCGCCGCTGCGCCGCACGACACGGTTGGTCAGCAGGGCCAGTGCGGAGACGGTCATGACGGTGACCAGCTCGATCAGGGACTCCACCGTCGTGCCGTTGTGGACGTACAGCAGGAGCACGGCGAGCGAGGCCATGGCGCCGGTGAACGCCGTGACCCGCAGCGAGGAGAGCGGGGCGGCGATCAGCGGGGCCGCCGCGAAGAACGGGGAGCCGGTGTAGCTCGGCGGGGTCAGCAGGTCGAAGGCGAACCCGAGCACGATCAGCGCCACCGGCAGCGCCCGGACCACCCTCCGGGCGCCCCCGCCGGCCGCGTCGCCCGCCGCCTCCGCATCGCCGCTGCCCTGCCGCACCCCTCAAGGCTGGCCGCAGCGGCGCCCGTACGGCGACCCGGCCGGGCCGACCGGGTGAGCGGCGCACCGCGCCCGGAGGCTCGAGGCCCCGGATCCCGGACACGACGAAGGCCCGGCTTCCTGGGAAGCCGGGCCTTCGTACTGAGTAGCGGGGACAGGATTTGAACCTGCGACCTCTGGGTTATGAGCCCAGCGAGCTACCGAGCTGCTCCACCCCGCGTCGGTAGGTACAACCCTACGGCATCCGGGGGACACCTTGCGCCAATTAACGGGCGAGGAGGCCTTCGCTGCGACATTTACGCAGGTCAGAGCGGTACGAGCGGGGTCAAAGAGAGCTGTGTCATCCGGCGACGAGGCGCAGCAGCGCCAGCGAGCCGATACCGAAGGCGATCGTGAGGTAGAAGTTCCGGGTGCGCCAGGCCAGCAGCAGGGTCGGCACGGCGAGCCACAGGCCGAAGTTGCCCGGGCCCAGGTCCAGCCGTCCGGCCGGCGTGAACAGGGCGGGGGCCAGCAGGGCGGCGATCACCGCGGGCGGCACCTGCCGCAGCCAGACCACGACCGGGGCGGGCAAGGCGGCCGCCGCGAGGAAGAGGGTCGGCAGCAGCCGCGGCCCGAAGGTGACGGCCGCCATGCCGGCGATGGTGAGGGCGAGCGCGAGGTCGCTCATCGGCCCGGGACTCCTTCCGTTTCCATGGCGGCCCCGCGCGGGGCGATGGCCAGGCCGAAGGTGGCCGCGACGGCCGCTGCCACCAGGACGGCCCAGTAGTGCAGGCCAAGCAGCGTCAGGGCCACCGCTCCGCCGCCCGCCACCGCGGCGACGGCCAGGCCCCGCCGGTCGGCGATGACCCCGGCCGCGAGCAGGGCCATGAACATGGCGGGCAGGGCGTAGTCGAGGCCCAGCGCCTCCACGTTCGTCACCAGGTCCCCGGCCAGGACGCCGGCCAGCGTGCCCGCCACCCAGGAGCCATGGACGGCGGTGTTGAACGTGAACACCTCCGCCCGGGGCCGGACCGGGCGCTCCGCATACTGCGCCGAGTGCACCGCGAACGCCTCGTCGGTCAGCTCGTACGCGAACAGCGCCTGCTCCCGGCGCCGCCAGCCGGCCAGCCGGGGCGCGATCGCGGCCGACAGCAGCAGGTGGCGCAGGTTGACCACGAAGGTGGTCAGGACGATCGCGTACGGGGCGGCGCCCACCGTCAGCAGCTGGAGCGCCGCGAACTGGGAGGAGCCGCCGTACACGAACGCCGACATGGCGACCATCGCCCACCACGGCAGTCCGGCGGTGTGTCCGAGGACGCCGAAGGCGAAGGCCACGGGTACGTAGCCGAGCATCACGGGCACGGCCTGCCCGAAGCCCGCCGCCCAGGCGGGGCGGGCCGCCGCCCCGGCCGCGGCGGGTCGCGCCGGGGCCGGGGGGTCGGTCGCTACAGATCGCACTCGAAGGTCCTCTCCCCCAGGGCGGGCCGGAAGCCCACCCCCGTCCACAAGGCGGTGGCCGCCTCGTTGCCGTCGAGCACCGCGAGGAAGATCCGGTTGACCCCGCGGCGCCGGAACGCGGCCAGGGTGTCGACCGCCATCACCCGGGCCAGGCCCAGCCGGCGGTGGCCCGGGTCGACCACCGCGTGGCTGATGCTGCCGCGGACCCCGAACGAGCCGGCGATCAGCGCGGCGACGACACGGCCCGAGGGCAGCCGGACCACGCGGCACAGGTCGGCCGAGTGGGCCAGGTGCCCGGCCAGGAGCGCCTCGTCCTCCCATTCGCAGTACGCGGCCTGCGGCGCGCCCCGCAGCAGTTCGATCACCTGCGGGATGTCGGCGACCGCCATGTCCGCCGAGACGGCCGGCTGCGCGGGGGCTGCGTACGGCCCGACCAGTACGTGCGGCTGTACGTGCGGCTGCGGCTCCTGGAGCGCCAGAGCGGCGGCGCTCATCAGACCAGCGTCTCGTACGGAGAGCCGGGCAGGGAGAAGGAGATCGCGAGGACGTCGCGGTAGCCGCCCTTGTCCTCGGCCGCGCTCAGGCCCGTGACGTGGTGCTTCATCGCCCGGTCCTCGAAGATCAGGGAGTCGAGCGGGGTGAGGAAGGTGCCCTTGGCGAGGGGCTCCTCGTCCCAGGTGAAGACGGTGCTGTGGCCGCCCTCGACGTCGACCCGGGAGATCAGGTGCAGGCCGGCCCACGGGTAGCCGTCCGAGTGGATGCCCTCGGGGACGAGCTCGTTGTACTTGCCGGGGTTGATCTCGATGCGGATCTGGTGGATCTGGCAGACCCAGGCGCGGTCGCGGTACTCCTCCTCGATGGGCAGGTTGTCGAAGTCGTAGCGGACCAGGGCCAGGAAGAGCGGGTTGGTGTACGTGGACTCCTCGACGTCGCCGAAGTGGCGCTCGATGCCGCCGACGAAGGCGTTCATCTCCGCGCTCTGGTAGTACGCGACGTGGTCGAGCGGGACGAGCTCGCCGGTGGCCGGGGTGAAGGCGAAGTCGCTGTAGCGGCGGGTGCGGACGGCGCGGTCCCCGCCGCCGAAGTGGACGTCCGGGGTGAGCCGGCCCCAGGAGGCCTGGAGGTCGTCGAAGCGGGCGGCGAGCGCGGGGTCGAGGGTCAGGTCGGCCGCGGACACGAGGGCGTAGCGGTCCTCACGCAGGCGGTCGCGGAGGTCCGGGCCGACCGTGGTGATGGTGTCGGGGGCGGGGGTGTGCGGCTGCACTGCCGTGGTCATGCGGTGTTCCTTCCGGGTGGCTGGTGGTCGTGGTCCGGCTGCGGGCCGGTGGTGGTGGTCGGGCGCGCGGTTCCCCGCGCCCCTGGGGGGTGCGGGCGGGTGGGCGCGGGCGTCAGTGCAGGCCCAGCGAGGCGTAGGTGGCGTCGAGTTCGGCGACGTCCAGGCCGGCGGCCTGGCGGACCAGGCGGATGGCCCGGTAGATCTGGTTGATGTGCGCGATGTCGTGGCCGACGACCTTGCGGATCATCACCTCCAGGGTTTCGCCGCCCTGTTCGCCGTGGCGGCCCGTGCGCTGCCAGTCCTCGGGCGTGAGCGCGGCGAGCAGTGCCACGTTGGAGGCGCGCAGGCCGGTCCAGGCGTCGAGCATCTGGCGGAACGGGAGGCGGGGCAGCGGGGCCCACAGCTGCTCGTCGTAGCCGGGGTAGACCGGGTTGTCCTCGGTGGCGACGAGGCGCCAGCGGAAGCCGTAGACGATGTCGACGTCGAAGAGGTGGCCCACGATGAAGGCCGCGGGCCACTCGCCCGGCTCGGGGACGGTCTCGGCGAGTTCGGTGGGCAGGTCGGCGAAGAGGGCAGCCGCCCAGACGGGGGTCTTGGCGATCACGTCGAAGGGGTCGCGGTCGGCGGCGACGTCGAGGAGGGCCTGGACGTAGGCGGCCGGGTCTTCGGTGGCGGAGGGGATGTCGATGCGGTGGACTCCGTCGGTGGTGGGGGTGGTCGGCGCCTGCGACTGCGTCTGCGTGGTCATGTGGGTTCCCTTCGGGTGGGTTGGTGTTGCCGGCCGGGTGCGGGCCGGCGGTGGCTGGTCGCGCCGTTCCCCGCGCCCCTGGGGGCGGTGCCCGCCGTGCGTTCGGTGCGGGTGCGTGGGGGCTGGGCGCGCCGTTCCCCGCGCCCCTGGCGGCGGTGCCCGCCGTGCGTTCGGTGCGGGTGCGTGGGGGCTGGGCGCGCCGTTCCCCGCGCCCCT
>NZ_JBEYXK010000030.1:8513-26271 GCF_040645035.1 Streptomyces sp. NPDC046876
CCTGGCGGCGGTGCCCGCCGTGTCTTCGGTGCGGGTGCGTGGGGGCTGGTCGCGCCGTTCCCCGCGCCCCTGGCGGCGGTGCCCGCCGTGTCTTCGGTGCGGGTGCGTGGGGGCTGGTCGCGCCGTTCCCCGCGCCCCTGGCGGCGGTGCCCGCCGTGTCTTCGGCGCGGGTGCGTGGGGGCTGGGCGCGCCGTTCCCCGCGGCACTGGGGGGCGGGGTCAGGGGGTGTGGGCTGGTTCGGGGGTGGGGGTGGGGGTGGGGGTGGTGGGGCGGGGGGTGGGTTTGGCGCCCAGGATCAGGAGGGCGCCCAGGGCGGCCACTGCGGCGCAGGCCGTCCAGTGGAGGGGGGCGCTGATTCCGTAGAGCAGGCCGCCCGCTGCCGGGCCGAGGGCTCCGCCAAGGGTGTGGGCGATGCCTTCCGCGCCCTGGTAGCGGCCGCGCAGGTGCGGCGGCGAGAACTCGGCCGGGTAGGCGTTGGCGATCGGCGTGTAGATCGTCTCGGCGACGGTCCACACGACCACGGTCAGGGCGAGCAGCCACACGCTCCGCACGGCTCCGGTGAGGGCCATGCCGAGGCCGAGCAGGGCCAGGCCGGCCGCGATGACCCGGCGCGGGTTGCGGCGCTCGGTGTGCTTGGTGAGCGGGAGCTCGATCACCACGCAGAGCAGGGCGTTCAGGCCGAGCAGCAGGCCGTAGGTCTTGTTGTCGAAGCCCGCGTCGGTGACGTGCAGCGGAAGGGTCGCGGTGGACTGCCCGTAGACGAAGGTCGCGGCGACCATCGAGCCGAGGAAGAGGAGGTAGGGGCGGTCGGAGAGGACCGTGCGGTAGCCGCCCTTCGGCGCGGTGGTCCCGGACGGTGCCTCGTGGGGCGTCGGCCGCCCGCCCGGGAGGGTCAGCAGGGCGAGGGCGCCGAAGGCGAAGGAGAACAGGGCGTCGCCGAGGAAGACGTACGTGTACGAGGCGCCGCTGAGCAGGCCGCCGACCAGCGGTCCGACGGCCATGCCCACGTTGATGGCGAGGCGCAGCACGGCGAAGGCCGTGACCCGCTGCCTCTCCGGGACCACGTCGATCAGCAGGGCGCCGGCCGCGGGCCGGTACAGCTGGGCGAAGACCCCGACGAGGCCGACCAGTGCGGTGATCGCGACCAGTCCGTGGGTCAGCGGGACGAGGGCGGTGGCAGCGCTGCTGCCGAACATCGACACCGCGATGGCGGTGCGCCGTCCGAAGCGGTCGGCGACGGTGCCGCCCACCGCATTGCCGACGAACGCGCCGACCCCGACCACGCCGAGGGCCGCGCCGGCCTGGAATGCGGAGAATCCCTGGGATACCAGGAACAGCACCAGGAATACGTTCAGGAAATTCCCGAATTTGATGAGGAACATTCCCGAGAAGATGACCCAGGCGCTTCTGGGCAGGTCACGCAATCGTCGGCGCAAGGGGTCCTCGCCGGCCATGGTGGGGCTCCTTCCCGATGGGGGGATGAGGTGGTGGGCACCATGGAAGCCACTGGTCAGCCGCATTGCCTAGGGCTGGTGGGTGGCACAAAACGTGCTGGCACATTCCTGCCCGGCGGGGCTCGCCGACCCCCGCCGCTGCGTCTTTTGTGCCGGGCATTCTTGTGCCAGCCCGAAAGCGTTCTCCGGGTCGGATTCCTGCGGCAGTGTTCTGGCCATGACCGAACACAAGCTTCTCGTCGTCGGCGGACGGATACAGACGCTGCGCAAAGCGGCGGCCCTCGGAATCCGCTTCGTGCTGATCCAGCACAAGGACCAGTTCGTGCCGGAGGCCGCGACTCTCGCCGAGGCCGTCCTCATCGCCGACTACACCGACTGGGACGTCACCCGCCCGCTGGTGGAGGCCGCGCACCGGGCCTACGGGTTCACCCGCGTCGCCTCGATCACCGAGCCGGGCCTGGTCCCGGCCGGGCGGATCAGCGACCACCTGGGGCTCGGCAACACCTCCGAGGAGGTCGCCGAGCTGCTGCGGGACAAGTACGCGATGCGCCGGCACCTGGCCGCGTCCGACTCGCCCGAGGTGCGGGCGCTGTCGGTGGCGGCGGCCGAGGTCGACGGCGCCGGGGCGCTGGCCGCGTTCGGCGCGGAGCACGGCTACCCGTTCGTGCTCAAGCCGGTCGACGCCACCGCCAGCCTGGGCGTCGTACGGATCGACGGGCCGGAGCAGGCCGCCGAGGCCTGGGCCGGGGTCGAGGCCCTGCGGGCCCGTACCGACCTGCAGTGGGGCTCGTTCTTCACGATCGGCCGGTTCATCGCCGAGCAGTACATCCCCGGGCCGGAGTACAGCGTCGAGACCTTCTCGTTCGCCGGCCGGCACATCGTCCTCGCCATCACCGAGAAGCTGACCGGCGACGGGTTCGTCGAGCTCGGCCACGCACTGCCGGCCCGGCTGGGCGCCGCGGACGAGAAGGCCGTCGAGGAGGCCGTCGCCCGCTTCCTGGACGCGGTCGGGCTCACCGACGGCGCCGCCCACACCGAGCTGCGGCTGTCCCCGTCCGGGCCGCAGATCATCGAGAGCCACAACCGGATGGGCGGCGACCGGATCTTCGACCTGCTGCGCTCCGCGTACGGCATCGACCTCGAAGAGTGGATCGTGGCCTGGCAGTTCGGGCTGATCCCGGCCCTCACCGAGCGCCCGACCGCCCGGCACGCCGCGGCCACCCGCTTCCTGTCCGCCGAGCCCGGCACCGTCGTGGAGATCCAGGGCGCCGAGGAGGCCCGGGCCCTGGACGGGGTCATCGACGTGGAGACCACCGTCCGGCCCGGCGACACCGTCGGGGAGCTGCGCGGCAACTGGGACCGGGTCGGCCAGGTACTGGCCACCGGTGCGGACACCGCGGCGGCCGTCGCCGCCGCCGAGCGGCTCACCGAGAAGGTCACCGTCGTCACCACCCCCCGTGCGGGCACGAGCGCCCCCACGAGCACCACGAGCACCGCCGGAAAGGCCTGAAGCGCGTCATGAAGATCCTGCTGATCATGCGGAACACGTACGCGTGGCACCGCGAGCACATCGAGACCCTCGAGCGGATGGGCCTGGAGATCCACCTCGCGACCAAGGTCGCGCAGGCCGCCGACGACGGCCGCTTCGCGAACGTGGTCCCGCTCCGCGAGGACCTCGAGGGCGCGGAGCTCGCCGAGTACTGCGCGGCCGCGGCCCGCCGCCTCGGCATCACCTCGGCGATCACCTTCTACGACAGCGACATCGCGGTCACCTCGCGGGTCAACGAGCTGCTCGGGCACTCCTGGCCGCGCCCGGGGGCCGACCTGATCTCCCGCGACAAGCAGCTCCAGCGCACCTTCCTCGCGGAGCACGGGCTGCCGGCGCCGCGCTTCGCGGGCGTCGTCGGCGTCGAGGCCGGCCTCGCGGCCGCCGAGGACTTCACGTACCCGTTCATCGTCAAGCCCAGCGCGCTGGCCGCCAGCATCGGGGTCAGCCTGGTGCGCGACCGGGCCGAGCTGGAGCGGGCGCTGACCGACGTCGCCCGCCTCGCCGAGGAGTGGGCGGGCTACTTCCCCAGCGACACCCCGGAGATCGCGCTGCTGGAGGAGTTCCTGCCGGGCAAGGAGGTCACCCTCGACGGGGTCGTCCTGGACGGCGCCTTCCACCTGGTGGGCGTCACCAACAAGATGCAGATGCCGGGCCCGTACTTCGAGGAGGACTTCTACACCCTGCCCTTCCGCACCCCGCAGGAGGAGCCCGGCCTCGTCGCGGTCGCCGAGGGCATCACGAAGGCGCTGGGCGTGCGCCACTGCCTGTTCAACGCCGAGTTCCGGCAGGACTCCGAGGGCCGCTACCAGGTGGTGGAGTTCGCCACCCGGATGAGCGGCGGCCAGAACTACCGCAACCTGCGCGAGGTCCACGGCATCGACCCGGTCCGGCTGTACGCCAAGGCGGTCCTCGCCGGCGACGACTCCGACGCGCTGGCCGCCCTGCTCGACGGCGAGGTGCCGCGGGCCGCCGTCCCGCGCGCCGCCACCTGCATCAAGTTCGCCTACCGGACCGGGACCCTGGTCCGCAACAACGCGGGCGACGCCGCGCACTCCCCGTACTTCCGCTCGTACATCCCCGCCTCCCGGCCCGGCGACCGGCTGCGGCGCGCCCCCGAGGGCTGGTACGAGATCGCCGGCTCCCTCGCGGTGGCCGCGCCCTACCGCAGTGCCGCCGACATCGACCGGGTGGAGCGGCTCGCCGCCGAGCTCGACGAGCGGCTCGACGTGCTCGTCGTACCGGGGCCGGCCCGGGCCGCCACCGCGCCGGCGGCCTGACCGGCCCCGGCCCCCGCCCCCGGCAGCCCGCCCGGCCCAACCGGCCCCAGTCATCCACACCCCGACGCGGAAAGAGCCCCACGTGCACGCCAACGACCCCGTGTTCCGCATGGGAATCACGGAGCCCACCGCCATCGACCCGTACAAGGCCCAGGAAGGGGAGGGGATCCTCGTCTGCAAGGCCCTGTTCACCGGGCTGCTCGCCCTCGACGAGGACGGCGCGCTCGTCCCCGCCACCGCCCGGTCCTGGGAGAGCGACCCGGACGCCACGACCTGGACCTTCACCCTGCGCCCCGACACGGTGTTCAGCAACGGCGAGCCAGTCACCGCCCACAGCTTCGTACGGGGCTGGGCGCGGGCCCTGGACCCCGAGGCCAACACGGAGACCGCCTACCACCTGGCGGGCGTGCGCTCCTTCACCGCCGTCGACGACACCACGCTCGTGGTGGAGCTGTCCGAGCCGGACGTGCAGTTCGACCTGAAGACGCTCCAGCCGATCTTCAGCCCGGTGCCGCAGTGCGCCGGCCCCGCGCTGGACCGCGCGTACAACGACATGCCGATCGGCAACGGCCCGTTCAAGATGGCCGGCCCCTGGGAGCACCACCGCGCGATCCGGCTGGAGCGCAACGACCTGTGGTTCGGCCCGGCGCCCGAGGTGCGCGAGGTGCACATCGACATCCTCGACCCGGTCACCGGCCTGGATGACGAGTACGAGCGCTTCCTCGACGGCATCTACGACTACGCCCGGATCCCCCCGGCCCGCACCGCCGAGGCGGCCGCGGGCGAGGGCTTCCTGGAGCAGGAGGGCGCGGGGCTGTTCTACCTGATCCCGTTCTGCCACCAGGCCCCGATGGACTCGCTGGACGCCCGCCGGGCCCTGTCGGCGGCCATCGACCGGCAGGGGCTGATCGACACCTACTTCCAGGGCCGGCGCACCGCGGCCCACTCGCTGCTCTCGCCCTGGTTCGGCAAGGCGCACACCCCGCGCGCCGAGTTCGCCGCCGATGCCGCCGCTGCCGCCGATAGCGCTGATGCGGATGCCGGCGCCGCGGACTGGACGGCGTACGACCCCGAGCGGGCCCGCCTCGCGGCGCTGCGGGCCGGGCTCGGCCCCGGCAGCCGGGTGGAGTTCGCGTACAACACGGGCGCCGGGCACGACGACTGGGTCGCGGCCCTCGCCCGGGGACTGGAGCACGAGCTCGGCTGGCGGGTCGCGCTGCTGCGGACCGACGCCCGCGGGCTGGTCGACCACCGCACCTCGATCGCGGCGGCCGGCTTCTGCCGGGCCGGCTGGGCCTGCGACTACCCGACGCCCGACAACATGCTCTTCCCGCTGCTGCACTCCTCGTGCACGGCGCCCGACGCCGACGGCACGGCCCACGGCGACAACGAAGGCCGCTACGTGAACCCGGAGTTCGACGCGCTGGTGGCGCGCGCCCGGGCCTCGACGGACCCGGCCGAGCGGGCCGACGCCTGGCGGCGCGCGGACCGGACCGCGATGGCGGACCTGGCGCTGGTCCCGCTCTGGTACCGCACCGACCAGCGGGTGCACGCCGCCGGGCGGATCACGGGCCTGCGGATCGACTTCGACGGAAACCCCACCCTCACCACTGTCAAGGCAAGGAAGACCACGCGATGAGCGCGACGACCACGACCGCGACGACCACTGCCCCGGCGGGCGGCGCCGCGAGCCCCGTCCACGACATCCTCGGCATCGGCTTCGGCCCGGCGAACCTGGCCCTCGCGATCGCCCTGGAGGAGCGCAGCTCGCCGCTCACGGCACGCTTCCTGGAGGCCCGGCCGAGCCCCGAGTGGCAGCCGGGGATGCTCTTGGACGGCTCCGACATCCAGAACCACCCCAGCCGCGACCTGGTCACCCTGCGCAACCCGCGCAGCCGCTACAGCTTCCTGAACTACCTGCACGAGCAGGGCCGGCTGCTGCGCCACCTCAACCTCCCCTCGGAGTTCCCGCTCCGCAAGGAGTACGCCGGCTACATCCGCTGGGCGGCGGGCTTCTTCTCGCACCTGGTCGACTGCAACCAGCGGGCCGAGCGCGTCGAGGTCGTCGAGGAGGCCGGCGAGCGCGTGTACGCCGTCACCACCCTGTCCGGCAGCCGCTACCTGGGCCGCACGCTGGTGATGGGCCCGGGCCGCACCCCGTACGTGCCGGCCCCGTACGACAGCCTGCGCACCCCGCGGATCTTCCACCTGACCCAGTACCTGCCCAAGCTGGCCGAGCTGACCGGCGACGGCCGCGAGCCGGAGTCGGTGGCGGTCATCGGCGGCAGCCAGAGCGCCGTCGAGCTCGCCCTCGACCTCAGCCGCCGCTTCCCGCGGGCCAAGGTGACGACGTACACGCGCTCGCACTCGCTGAAGCTGAAGGACACGAGCCCCTTCAGCGAGGAGGGCTACTTCCCCGAGTTCACCGACTACTACTTCCGGGCCCCGCGCGCGGGCAAGCAGGCGCTGGACGCGTACATGCACGGCACGAACTACTCCTCCGCCGACGGCGACGTGCTGCGCGAGCTGTACCTGACCATCTACGAGCAGGAGCTCGACGGCGACCAGCGGGTCTTCGTCCGCGGCAACCACGAGGCCGTCGGCGTGGCCCCGGAGAACGGCGACCGGATCGCCCTGGACTTCCTGGAGCGCACCACCGGAGAGCGGATCAGCGAGACCGTCGACTTCGCCGTCCTGGCCACCGGCTTCCGCAACATGGGGCCCGGCCCGCACGAGGAGCTGTGCCCGCCGCTGATGGCCCCGCTCGCGCCGCTGTTCGCCACCGAGCCCGACGGCCGCCTGGCGGTGAACGCCGACTACTCGCTCAGCCCGGTCGGCGACGGCACCCCGCCGCTCTTCCTCAACGGCCTGTGCGAGTCCAGCCACGGCATCGGCGACGCCGGCTCCTTCAGCCTGCTGTCCCTGCGCGCCGCGACCCTCACCGACGCCCTGACCGCCCGCCTGAGCGCCGCCCCCGCCGCCGACTGCGCCGCCGTCCTGGCCGCCGCCTGACCACCGGCCGACCGAACCGACCGATCGAACCGACCGACCGAACCGACCGACCGAACCGACCGACCGGATCCCGAAAGGACCACGTTCTGCCATGACCGCCACCATCGACACCCCGGTCGAGCCGGTCTACAGCGCTCCCGCCGTACGCGGCCCGCTGCCCGGACCGCGCAGCGCCGAGCTGCTGGACCGGCAGGCCGGCCGGGAGTCCAACTCCCGCTCGTACCCGCGCAAACTGCCGATGGCGATCCGCCGCGGCAAGGGCTCCTACGTGGAGGACCTCGACGGGAACGTCTTCCTCGACTTCCTCAGCGGCGCCGGCGTGCTCTCGCTGGGCCACAACCACCCCGAGCCGCTCGCGGCCGCCCACCGCCAGCTCGACGAGTTCGTGCACGGCCTGGACTTCCCGACCCCGGTCAAGGACGAGTTCACCGACCTGACCATCGGGATGCTGCCCGAGCCGATGCGCGAGCGGACCCGGATCCACTTCTGCGGGCCGACCGGCGCCAACGCCGTCGACGCCGCGCTGAAGCTGTGCAAGACGGCCACCGGGCGCGAGGAGGTCATCACCTTCCAGGGCGGCTTCCACGGGGCGACCCTGGCCGCGCTGAGCGTGACCGGCCTGGTCGAGCAGAAGGAGCCGGTCCGCGGCCGGATGCCGGGCGTGCACTTCTTCCCGTACTCCAACTGCCACAACTGCCCGCTCGGGCTGGTCCGGGACACCTGCCAGGTCAACTGTGCCGCGTTCCTGGAGAAGGCGCTGACCGACGTCAACGGCGGCATCACCCTGCCCGCCGCCGTGATCATGGAGCTGGTGCAGGGCGAGGGCGGCGTCATCCCCGCCGAGGTGGAGTTCGTCCAGCGCATCCGCGAGGTCACCCGGCGCCTGGGCATCCCGCTCATCGTGGACGAGGTGCAGAGCGGCTGCGGCCGCACCGGGACCTGGTTCGCGTTCGAGCAGTACGGCATCGAGCCCGACGTGGTCTGCGCCTCCAAGGCGCTGTCCGGGATGGGCCTGCCCGCCTCCGTGATCCTGTACGACGAGAAGCTCGACGTGTGGAAGCCGGGCGCGCACTCCGGCACCTTCCGCGGCAACCAGCCCGCCTTCGCCGCCGGCGTCGCCACCATGAAGGTCGTCCGGCGCGACCGGGTCCTGGAGAACGTCCGGGCCCGCGCAGACCAGCTGATGGTCCACCTCCAGGGCCTGCGCGCGCTCAGCCCGTACGTGGCCGACGTCCGCGGCCTCGGCCTGATGACCGGCGTCGAGCTGACCGACCCGGCCACGGGGCTGCCGGCCGACGCCCTCGCCAAGCGGGTCCAGTGGGAGGCCGTCAGCCGCGGCCTGATCATCGAGCTCGGCGGCCGCGACGACTGCGTCGTACGCATGCTGCCCCCGCTGAACTGCTCGGCCGAGGAGATCGACCACGCCGGGCGGATCATCCGCGAGGCCCTCGTCGCCGCCCTGGCCGCCCTCGACCTGCCGGCGGAGGCCGCCTGATGACGACGTACGACCGCACCCGCGACCACGGCAGCGACGGCACCGCCGTCCAGGACCTGGTGGTGGCCGGCTTCGGGCCCTCCGGGATCGCGCTCGCCGCCGCCGTCGAGGACCACGACGACGCCACCGGCGCCGCCCCGCTCGCCGCCCGCTACCTGGAGAAGGCCGCCGACTCCGCCTGGCAGCCCAACCTGGTCCTGCCCGGCACCGACATCCAGCACCACTTCCTGCGCGACTTCGCCACCCCGCGCGACGCCCGCTCCCGCTTCACCTTCCCCCACTACCTCCAGCAGAGCGGCCGCTTCTACCCGTTCACGCTGATGAGCGGCTACGTCAGCCGCCTGGAGTGGTCGGACTACGTCCAGTGGGCCGCCCGGCAGGTCCGCGGCACCGTCGAATACCACCGCGAGGTGCTGAGCGTCGAGCCGGTCGCCGACCCCGACGGCCGCGTGCGCACCGCCCGCGTCACCAGCAGGGACCCGCGCGACGGCTCCCTGCACACCGTCCTCGGCCGCAACATCGCCCTCGCCACCGGCCACGAGGCGTACGTACCGGAGCTGTTCCGCCCGCACCTGGGCGAGCGCGTCTTCCACGCCTCCCGGCTGCTGCCGGGCCTCGCCGCCCTCGGCGACGTCCCGCTGCGCAGCATCGCCGTGATCGGCGCCGGCCAGACCGCCGGCGAGATCGTCCTGCACCTGGCCGCGCAGCACCCCGACGCCGAGATCCACTCGGTCGTACGGCACGCCGGCTTCCGGATGTACGAACTCGGCCACTTCAGCAACGAGGTCTACTTCCCCGACGAGACCGACTACTTCTACGGCCTGGAGGGCGAGCAGCGCGAACGCGCCCTGGACCAGGCCCGCGCCACCAACTACGCGGCCGTCGACCCCGACGTGTCCACCGCCCTCTACCAGGCGGTCTACCAGGACCGGTTCACCGGCCGGCGCCGGCTGCACATGCACAAGCGGACCGAGGTCACCGCCGTCGGCCGCACCGCGGACGGCCGCATCCGGCTGGAGGCCGCGGAGGTGTTCACCGGCGACCGCACCACCCTCGACGCCGACGTGGTGATCGTCTGCACCGGCTACCGGGAGGCCGCACTGCCCCGCCAGCTCGCCCCGTTCGTGCCCCACCTGCGCCTGGACGGCAGCGGCCGGCCCGAGGTCACGCGCGCCTACCGGGCCGAGACCACCGCCGACTGCGAGGTCGGCATCTACCTCGACGGCCTCACCGAGTGGCGGCACGGCATCGGCAGCGCCACCTCCTTCAGCCAGATGGCCGCCAAGGCCGACACCATCCACCGCGATCTGCGCGCCCGCCTGCGCCGGCCCGCCGCGCCCGTCGCCGCCTGATTGGAACCCATACCCCATGCACATCTTCACCGCCCACGAGGACGACATGGTCTTCGAGGAGGCGTACAACGTCAGCGGCCGCCGCATCTTCCCCTGGCCCGAGGCCGTGGAGGAGCCCAACTGGGGCGGCGCCTGGGTCGACGTGGCGCCGGGCGCCACCTCCACCCCGCACGACCACGACGAGAACGAGATGTTCTTCATCGTCGAGGGCAGCGGAGTGATGCGCATCGGCGGCGAGACCCGCCGCGTGCGCGCCGGCGAGACCGTCTTCATCACCCCGCACCAGGACCACGACCTGACCAACGACGGCGAGGGCCGGCTGCGCTTCGTCACGATCTGGTGGGGCGGCTCGGAGGCCGTCGCCCGGGACCGCGCCAAGTGGGCCGCCGTCTTCGGCATCCAGGACCCGGGCGCAGACCCGGGCGCCCCGGCGGCCGCCGCCGTACCCGCCCCCGACCCGAACGCTCCGCAGCGGGGGGATGCATGAGCCCCATCGTCCACGCGCACGCCGACGCCATCGTCGTCGGCGGCGGGGTGATCGGTGCGGCCATCGCGCACCAGCTCGCCCTCGCGGGCGTCGGCCGGATCGTCCTGTGCGACCAGGGCCGGGTGAACGCCCAGGGCGCCACCTCCCGCTCCGGCGGCCTGCTGCGGCTGCACCACACGGCCGTCGCCGACACCCGTCTCGCCGCGCGCAGCCTGCCCGTCTTCGAGCAGTGGTCGGACATCATCGGCGGCTGCTGCGGCTACCGCCGCACCGGATTCGTCATGATCGTCGGCGAGAACCACGCCGACGACCTGCGCCACAACGCCGCCGCCGCGAGCGAGGCCGCCGGATACCGGCGCGTCGAGGTCATCGAACCCTCCGAGCTCCGGGAGATCTACCCCGGCCTGCGGACCGAGGGCGTGGCGCTCGCCGCGTACGAGCCGGAGGGCGGCTACGCCGACCCGATGGCCGCCTCCGCCTCCCTGCTGACGGCCGCCTACCGGCTCGGGGTCTCCCCGTCCGAGGGCATCCGCGCGATGAAGGTGCTGGAGAAGGGCGGCACCGTCACCGGCGTCCTCACCTCCATCGGCCGCATCGACGCCCCGCTGGTGGTCCTGGCCGGCGGAGCGTGGGGCTCCGCGCCGGCCGAGTACCTCGGCATCCACATCCCCGTCACCGCCCGCCGCATCGGCCTGGCCCAGGCCGAGCTGCCGGGCGCCGGACGCCGCGGATCCGCGGCCTCCGTACCGACCTGCATCGACGACACCACCGGCAGCTACTTCCGGCCCGACGGCCTGGACCGCTTCTACTTCGGCGTCCCCAGCAAGCCCGACACCGAGCTCGGCCGGGACGTCGAACCGCTCACCGAGGCCGAGCTCGAGGCCGCGATCGGCGCCATCGCGAACCGGGTCCCGGCCGCGGCCACCGCCCCGCTCGCCGGCACCCGCTCGGGCCTGGACGGCTACACCCCCGACAAGCGCCCGGTCGTCGGCGCGGCCGGCCCCGACGGCCTCTACCTGGCCCTCGGTTTCAGCGGCGGCGGCTTCAAGCTGGCGCCGGCCGTGGCCGAGCTCGCCGCGAAGGAGATCGTCGAAGGCGGGGCCGTGCCCGGCAAGGCGGTCCAGGAGCTGCTGGAGCCGTACCGGCCGCAGCGGTTCCTCGCGGGCCGCCCGATCCGCCCGGAGGCCCCGTATGACCACATGTGAGACCACGACCGAGGCCCCCGAGAGCGGCGAGACCACCGGGACCACCGAGACCGCGGAGCACGAAGGGACCGGCGGGGCCGGCGCCCGCCGCCCGCTGCGGGAGGTGCTGCGCGAGGACGTGCAGACCGTCCTCGACAAGGACCCCGCCGCCGGCTCCCGCGCCGAGGTGCTGCTCTACCCGCACATCCACGCCCTGTGGACGTACAGGATCGCGCACTGGCTGTGGGGCCGCGGCCACAAGGTCGCCGCCCGCGCCCTGTCCCTCCTCGCCCGCTCCGTCTCCGGCATCGAGATCCACCCCGGCGCACGGATCGGCCGCCGCTTCTTCGTCGACCACGGCACCGCCGTCGTGATCGGCGAGACCGTCTGCATCGGCGACGACGTGATGCTCTACCACCAGGTCACCCTGGGCTCGGTCGGCTGGTGGAAGGACCTGCGCCGGCCCTCCGGATCGCGGCGCCACCCCGTCGTCGGCGACCGCGTCGTCATCGGCACCGGGGCCAGCGTCCTCGGCCCCGTCACCATCGGCGCGGACTCCCGGATCGGCGCCCACTCCGTCGTCCTGGACGACCTGCCGCCGCGCAGCCGCGTCGTCGCCGCGGCCTCCGCCGCCCTGCCGCCGCTCGACACCGCGGCCCCCCTCGACTCCTCCGCCCTGATCGTCCCCGAAGGAACCCACGCCTCATGACCTCCTACGTCGTCACCAGCGCCCCGCCGAACCCCAACGGCGACCTGCACCTCGGCCACCTCTCCGGCCCCTTCCTCGGCGCCGACGTCCTGACCCGCCACCTGCGCCAGCGCGGCCACGACGTCCGCTACGTGGGCTACTCCGACGAGCACTCCTGCTACGTGCCGCGCCGGGCCGCCGAGATCGGCTCCACCGCGTACCCGACCGCGAAGCTCTTCGGCGACCGCATGGAGGAGACCCTCTCCCTGGGCGCCATGCACCACGACTGGTTCACCCGCCCGCTCACCGACCCGGTGCACACCGAGTTCGTCCAGCGGTTCTTCCTCGACCTGTGGGAGTCAGGCGCCCTGGAGGTGCAGGAGCTGCCCGTCTTCCACTGCGAGCCCTGCGACCGCTACCTGTACGAGGCCGAGGTGCGCGGCGCGTGCCAGTTCTGCGCCGAGCCCTCCGACGGCGTGTACTGCGAGGCCTGCGGCCTGCCCCAGGACCCGGCCGGCCTCGCCGCCCCCCGGTGCACCGCCTGCTGGACCCCGCCCGGTACGAAGACCCTGCGGCGCATCGTCTTCCCGCTGGAGCACTGGCGCGAGCGGCTCGAGGCCTACTACGCCGACGCGCAGGCTAAGGCGGAGTGGCGGCCCCGGCTGGTCGCCTACCTGGAGGGGCTGTTCGAGCGGGCGCTGCCCGACACCCCGATCAGCCGCGAGGCGGACTACGGCATCCCGGTCCCGCTGCCCGGCTGGGAGGGCCACGTCCTCGACACCTGGTTCAGCGGTATCTGGGGCTACGCGGCCGCCACGGCGCGCCTGGCCGAGGCGCGGGGCGACCGGTCGGAGTGGGAGCGGCTGTGGACCGACCCCGAGACCCGGATCGTCAACTTCATCGGCTTCGACTGCTCGTTCTCGCACGCCGTGCTGTGGCCGGCGCTGCTGCTCGCCTCGCCGGACGGTCTGACGCTGCCGGCGCAGGTCGTCATCAACGAGTTCTACCGGCTGGAGGGCGACAAGTTCTCCACCAGCCGCGGACACGCCATCTGGGGCGGGGAGTTCCTGCGCCGCGTGAACGCGGACGCGCTGCGGTTCCACCTGTGCCTGACCGGGCCGGAGCGGGCGCAGAACAACTTCTCGATGAAGGAGTTCGCCGACACCCTCAGCACGGTGCTGGCCGGGGCGCTCGAGCGGTGGACCGACACCGTACTGGACCTGCTGGCCCAGGACTTCGACTCCGTCCTCCCGGCGGCGGACGGGGTGGACGCGGGCCCCCTGGCCGCCGAACGGGCCGCCCTGCCCGGGCGGATCGCCGACGCGCTGGGCGCCGAGGCCTTCTCCCCGCAGCGCGCGGCCGACGCCCTGGCCGTGGTGGTCGAACGGGCCGACGCCGACCTGCGGGAGCTGCCCCTGCTGCGCGCCGCCGGCCGGCGCGAGGAGTACGCCGCCCGGCTCGCCGCGCACGCGGAGCTGCTGGCCGCCGTCGCGGTCACGGCGGCCCCCGTGATGCCGGGCTGGTCCGCCTTCCTCGCCGGGCACCTGGGCCTGCCGGTGGACCTCGCCACCCGGATGCCGTCGTGGGACGCCCTGGACGGCCGCCTCCTGCCCTCGGGCTCCCCCCTCCCGTCGGCCGTCCCGCTGTACTTCCACGAGCTGTCGTGACCCCGCAGCTGCCCGCCGCGGCGCCTGTCCCGGTGCGGGGAGCGGGTGTGCTCCAGGCGGCCCGGCAGGTGCTCCAGGGGGTGCTGGGGCTCGGGGCGTTGCTGCTGCCGCCGGTGCTCGCGCCGGTGCGCCCCGGGGTGGTGGCCGCGGTGGCCGCGGTGCTGGCCGGGTGGTGTCTGCTGGCGGCCTTCGCCGGGGGGACCTCGGGCCCGGGCGCCGTGGGGTTCGTACGGGAGCGGCTCGGGCCCCGGGCGGCCCGGGCGGCCACCGCGCTGTACTTCGGCGGCTTCGCCACCGGCCAGGCGGCCGTGGCCCTGGGCGCGGCGGGCTTCGCCACGGCCGCGCTGACGGCCGCCGGGGCCGGGGCGGGCGCCGCCGACGGCGACTCCGGCTGGCGCTCCTGCGCGGTGGCCGGCGGCGTCCTGGCCGCCGCCGCGGGGCACGCCTGGATCGGCCCGCGCGGGCCGTCCCCGGCCGCCCGGCGGCTGCGGCTCGCCGCCGTCCTCGCTCTGGCCCTCGGCTGGCGGGCGCTCGGCGGGGTCCCGGCCGCCGGGCCCGGTACCGGGGGCTGGGCCGGCGCCCTGGTGGCCGTGCCCCTGCTCTTCGGCTGGGTCGGGCTCGAAGGCGCCGTCCCAGGCCCGGCCCGCCGCCGCCCGGCCGCTCTGGCCGGGACCCTGCTGGGCCTGGCAGCGGCAGCCGCGCTGTACGCCGTACTGCTGAACCCGCCGCCCGCGGCCGCCCCGCCGCACCCGGCCGCCGCGGCCGCCCTCGGAGCCGCCTGCGCCGTGCTGTGCTGGGCGTACTGCCGCACCAACCTCCAGGCCGCCGCGGTCCGTTGGACCGAGCTGACCGGGCGCTCCCGGCGCGGCGGCGTCCTCGCCGCAGCGCTGGTCGCCCTCGCCGCCCTGGCCCTCGCCGGGGCCGCCCGCCTGGGCGTGTCCGCCCTGCTGCTCGGCCCGGGGGCCGCCACCGCGGCCCTGTTCTGCCTCATCGCCCTGGCGGCCCTGCGCCGCCCCCGTCCGAAGGAGTCCGTCCACCATGACCACCACCACCGCGACCGCGTCCTCGAAGGTGCTGCGCGTCCCGCCGGCTGACCCGCAGACCGCAGCAGCCCACTTCCACCGCCGCTTCACCTTCGAGGCCGACGTCGCCGACGTCCACGCCGACGTGGAGTCCGCCGCGGGCGGCTTCGTCCTCGTCGACAGCCGCAGCGCCGAAGCCTGGGCGCAGGGCCACATCCCCGGCGCCGTGCACCTGCCCACCGACGGGATCACGGCCCGCGCCGCCGACCTCGTACCGCCGGGCAGCGTGGTGGTCACCTACTGCTGGGGCCCCGGCTGCAACGGCGCGACCCGCGCGGCCTACGAGTTCGCCGCCGCCGGCTACCGCGTCAAGGAGATGCTGGGCGGCTTCGAGTACTGGTCCCGGGAGGGCTTCCCGGTCGAGGACGCCGCGGGCCTGCGCCGCTCCGCGCCGGACCCGCTGACCGCCCCGGTCTCGGGCGGCGGCGCGTCCTGCGGCTGCTGAGGGCCGACCCGGAGCGGGCCCGGCTCAGAGCAGGCCCTCCTCCACGGCCCGCTGCCCGAGCTGGAACCGGCTTTGCGCGTCCAGCTTCTCCATCAGCTCCGAGATCAGCCGCCGCTCGCTGCGCAGGGATATCCCCAGCCGGCGGGCGGCGGCCTCGTCGGTGTAGCCCTGGGCCAGCAGCCGCAGCAGCTCGCGCGGCTGCGAGCCGGGGTCGTCCAGGCTGCGCCGCGGCGGCTCCCCGAACGGCAGCGCGGTCTCCCACACCGAGTCGAACAGCGCGCAGAACGCCGCGACGGCCCCCGGCTCCCGCAGCAGCACCGCGCCCAGCGCACTGTCGGCCGGGTCGATCGGCAGCAGCGCGAACTCCCGGTCGGCGATGACCATCCGCATGGGCAGCGACGGCACCGTCCGCACCTCGCCGCCCCGTTCGGTCAGCCAGCGGGCGTGCTCGAGGCTGGCGGGGTCGTTGCGGATCGCGTCCTGGTAGATGGTCCGGATCTTCACCCCGCGCCCGATGAGCTCCTCGGTGATCGGCTCGCTGGCCCTGAACTGGGCCGCCGGAACGGGCCCGCCGGGGTGGAAGCTGATCGACTCGCGGCGCGTACGGGCGGACAGCTCGCTCAGTTTGGCCCGGACCGCCTCGACTCCGAGGAACCGCTGCGCTTCCTGCGAGGGCTGGGCCGGGTGGAGTTCGGCGTACTGCGACAGCAGCGCGCTGGCCGCGGCCTGGCTCTCGGCGAGGGCCCGGTGCCGCTGGGCGATCTCCGCCTGCTGGTGGGCCAGCAGCGAGTCGAGCGCGGCCTTGGGGTTCACGGCGCGCAGCCGGCCCGAGGTCCGCCAGGACGGGTCGAGCAGCGAAAGCCGCGTCAACTCCTCCAGGTCCGCGCACACCTCGTCCTCGGCGCGCGCTAGCTCCGTCGCGACGTCGGCAACGGCGAGATCCGGCCGTCTGAGGACGAGTCGGTAGAGCGCGTCCGAGCGCTCGGTCAGCCCAAGAGAAACCAACAAAGTGAGCCCCCCAGCTCGCGGTTCGGAGCGGCAGCACGGGCGCGGACCGACAACGCTGGCGGCAGGATGCGCGGCCCTCCGAGGGCCGATCTTGCACCCAGGATTGTCCATACCAGCCACGGCCCGCACAAACGCCGTCCATCACGCGGACACGGGATGCCGGTCCGCGGACGTCTGGCACGGTTGTGTCAGATTCCTTTGTGCCATGTGAAAACCGGCGACAGGGGCCCGCCCGGCTGGGCACGATGGCGGCACGCCGGACGCCAGATCCGGCCAACCGCCCACCGTCCGCCCCGGTTCGATAAGAGGCCCCCTGCCATGCGTCGCAAGCTCGTCACCCTCATCACCGTCACCGCCGCCGCACTGATCGCCGTCATCGGTACGAGCGGCACCGGCCAGGCCGACGGCCTGCGGCCCGCGGCGGCCACGGCGCCCGTCCTGGGCGAGCCGGGCTGGTCGGTCGTGACCCCGCAGGAGCCGGGCTGGTCCTGAAAAACGCAGGAGCGCCCCGCCGGGCCGAAACCCGCCGGGGCGCTCCACAAGCCGTAGGCCATGTCGGACTCGAACCGACAACCAACGGATTAAAAGTCCGCTGCTCTGCCAATTGAGCTAATGGCCCTCACGTGCTCACCCCAGAGCATAGCCGGAGAGCACCGGCAGGCCGATCGAGTATCGGCTTACCGGCCCCGACGGCGCGTCCGCCGAGCGAAAGGGCCCGTCCGACACCTCGTGTCGGACGGGCCCTTTCGCTCGGGTCAGCTCAGTGCTGCCGCAGGTCAGCCGTTGCGCTTCCAGCGCGGCTTGTCGTCGCGGCGGCCGCCGAAGGAGCCGTTGCCGGACGGGCGGTCGTCGCGGCGGAATCCGCCACGGTTGTCGTCACGGCGGTCGTCGCGGCGGAAGCCACCCGACGGACGGTCGTCGCGGCGGAAGCCGCCGCGGTCACCGCGGTCGTCACGGTTGAAGCCACCCGACGGGCGGTCATCGCGGCGGAAGCCACCGGACGGACGGTCGTCACGGCGCTCGTCGCGACGGAACCCGCCGGACGGGCGGTCGTCGCG
>NZ_JBEYXK010000030.1:26368-32867 GCF_040645035.1 Streptomyces sp. NPDC046876
GCGGCGGAAGCCGCCACGGTCACCGCGGTCGTCACGGTTGAAGCCACCCGACGGGCGGTCATCGCGACGGAAGCCACCGGACGGACGGTCGTCACGGCGCTCGTCGCGACGGAACCCGCCGGACGGGCGGTCGTCGCGGCGGAAGCCGCCACGGTCACCGCGGTCGTCACGGTTGAAGCCACCCGACGGGCGGTCATCGCGACGGAAGCCACCGGACGGACGGTCGTCACGACGCTCGTCGCGACGGAAGCCACCCGACGGGCGGTCGTCGCGGCGGAAGCCGCCACGGTCACCGCGGTCGCCGCGGTCGTCACGGCGGTTGTCGCGGCGCTCGTAGTTGCCCCGCTCGTCACGGCGCTCGAAGCTGCGCTGCTCCTGGGCGGCGGCCTGCGCGGCCTGCTCGGCCACGACGGCGGCGACCTCGGCCTCGGCGGCCTCGACGACCTCGGCGACCGCGGCCTCCGGGTCCTCGCCGCGCTCACGCGCGGAGCGGGCGACCAGGCGGTCGGCCTCCTCGCGCAGCTCGGCGGCGCGGCGCGTCATGCGCTCCAGCTGCTTGGTGAGCTCGGCGACCTCGCGCTCGGCCTGCTTGGCGGCGTTGTTCGCGGAGTCGGCCTGGACCTCGGTGAGCGAACGCGCACCGGTGATCTCGGCGACCTCGGGGTCGAACGCGCCGGCCCCGCCGACGATGTGGCGCGAGGCGTCGACGCCCGCGTCCTCCATCAGGCGGAAGATCTGGCGGCGCTGGTGCGGCAGGGCGAGGGAGACCACGACGCCCGACTTGCCGGCGCGGGCGGTGCGGCCCGAGCGGTGCAGGTAGTCCTTGTGGTCGCCGGCCGGGTCCACGTTGAGGACCAGGTCGATGCCGTCGACGTGGATGCCGCGGGCGGCGACGTCGGTGGCGACGAGCGCGTTGACGTAGCCGTCCTTGAAGTCGGCCAGGACGCGGGTGCGGGCGCCCTGCGTCATGCCGCCGTGCAGCGCGTCGGCCTTCACGCCGGCCTCGACGAGCTGCTCGGCGATGCGGTCGGCGCCCAGCTGGGTGCGGACGAAGATGATGGTGCGGCCCTTGCGGGCGGCGATGGCGGCCGTGACCGGCGCCTTGTCCTTCGGCTTCACGACGAGGACGTGGTGGGTCATGGTCGTGACGTTGCCCTGGGCGCTGTCGACCTCGTGGCTGACCGGGTTCGACAGGTAGCGCTTGACCAGGGTGCCGATCTCGTTCTCCATCGTGGCGGAGAAGAGCATGCGCTGGCCGCCGGCCGGGACCTGGTCGAGCAGCTCGGTGACCTCGGGCAGGAAGCCCAGGTCGGCCATCTGGTCGGCCTCGTCGAGGACCGCGACCTCGACGTTCTCCAGGGAGCAGGCGCCACGGTTGATGATGTCGCGCAGACGGCCGGGGGTGGCGACGAGGATGTCGACACCGCGCTCCAGGGCGTAGATCTGGTTGCCCATGGAGGTACCGCCGCAGACGACCTTCATCTTCAGGCCGAGGACGTCGCCGTACGGCTGGAGGGCGTCGGCGACCTGCATGGCGAGCTCGCGGGTCGGGGTGAGGATGACCGCGCGGGGCTTCTTCTTCTCGGTGTGGCCGTCGGCCAGGCGGGCCAGGGTCGGCAGACCGAAGGAGAGGGTCTTGCCGGAGCCGGTGCGGCCGCGGCCGAGGATGTCCTTGCCGGCCAGGGCGTCCGGGATGGTCGCGGCCTGGATCGGGAACGGGGTGGTGACACCGTTCTGGGCGAGCTTGCGGACGACGCCCTCGGGCAGGCCGAGGTCCGCGAAGGTCACCTGGGGCTCGGCGTCGGCGTCGGCCGCGCCGTCCTCGTGCGTGTCGTCGGCGGCGGTCACATCGGCCTCGAGGGCCTCGATGATCTCGTCCGCCTCCGCGGCCTCCATGGCCTCGGTCACCACAAGGGCTTCAACGGCCTCGACGATCTCGTTGGAGTCGTTCTCGGGCATGACGGCACGGTCAGAACTGGAAATGGACATGCGAAATGCGAAACCTTCCGGAGTCTCGGCACGCGCCCAAACTCCGTGAATCGCAAATCGACCGCCTCGATGCGGTCAGCCACGGCTAGGGAGAGTACGCGCCACACGGCGCTCTTCGGATTCGGCGCCGGGCAATGGGATCAAACGATCTATAACCATACGCACCCATCCGGGGGTCTGGCAAGTCGTTCCGCCCCGATCCGCCCTGACCTGCGGCGATACCGGTTGCCGACCTCGGGCGACCCCTGCCCCTAGGCGGGGCTGGCCGACGCGCTGGGCTCCGGCTGCGGCGGCGAAGAGGCCGGCGGAGTGGGGGAACTCACGGGCGGCTCGGGGGTCGGCTGCTGGGCGGGCGGCGTGGCCGGCCCCCCACCGGAGCCACCGGCTCCGCCCCCGCCCGAGGGCGGCTGCTGCGGCCCTTGGCCCCCGGCCCCGCCCGCCGCCGGGCCGGCCGAGGGCGAGGGAGCTCCGGGCCGCCCGGCCGGCGCCCCCGGGCTCGGTGACGCCCCGGTCGCGCCGGAGGCCTTGCCGTCCTCGGCGGTCTTGCCGTCCTGGCCCTGCGCGCCGGCCTTCGCGCCGCGCCCGGATCCGCGGGTCCCGGCGGTCCGCCCGGCCGCGGCGCCGGCCGCGCCGTCGGCGCTCTTGTGGTTCGCGGCGGTGGAGGGGCCGGGCTTGGCGGCGTTCTCGCCGACGCTCATGCAGCCCGTACTGGCCGCGACAGCGAGCGCGGTGACGGCCAGTCGGAGGGAAGCGGACAACGGGCGCACGGGAAGCACCTCCGAAGGGGCGGAAAGGGCCCGCAAGGGGAGCGGGTCAATATGCCCAACTCCCTTTGCTCCGTAAGAGTCACGCCCTTGGGGACACCGGCTGTCCGCAATCCGCCCGGCCGCCCGGGCGCACCGCGGCGGCTCAGACCAGCAGCTGCCGCGCCACCTGCGACCCCAGCACCACCGCGCCCAGCCCGGCCAGCACCGAGGCCGCCACGTTCGCCGCCGCCAGGAAGCGCCGGCCCCGCTCGGCCAGCCGCAGCGTCTCGTACGAGAACGTCGAGTACGTGCTCAGCGCCCCGCACAGCCCGGTCCCCAGCAGCAGCCCCAACTGCGAGGAGGCCGCACCGGCCAGCGCCGCCCCGGCCAGCGCTCCGAGCACCAGGCAGGCGGCCGTGTTCACCACGAACGTCCCCCAGGGGAACACCGAATCGTGGCGCACCTGCACCGCACGGTCCGTCAGGTACCGCAGCGGCGCCCCGACGAGCGCACCCGCCACCACCAGCAGCCAGTTCACCCGCGCCTCCGCCCCGGAGCGCGCCGCGCCGCCGCCCGGGCCGCGGCCCGTACCGCCGTGCGGCGCACCGCGAGGCGGGTCGCCGAGGCCGCCGCCCAGACGGCGCCCAGCGCTGCGACCACCGTGAGCCCGGCGTACGCCAGCGCGAGCTCGGCCTCGCCGCCGTCCAGCAGGCGCGCGAAATCCACCGCGTACGTGGAGAAGGTGGTGAACCCGCCGAGCACCCCGACCCCGGCGAACGGCCGCAGCAGCGGGTGCGGCGGCGTCCGGCCGCCCTCCCCGATCAGCACCATCAGCACCCCGATCAGCGCGCAGCCGACCGTGTTGGTCCAGAACGTCGCCCACGGGAAGCCCTGCGGCCCCGCCGGCCACAGCAGCGCCAGCCCGTACCGCGCCGAGGCCCCGAGCGCCCCGCCGACGGCGACCGCCGCCAGGACCGGGCCCTGCGGCTCGGCGCGCTGCGCCGGCACGTGCAGGTCGACGTCCGGGTCGATGGCCTCGGCGCCCTCGACCGGCCGCGTCATCCGTACCCCAAGGCGTGCAGCCGGGCGTCGTCGATCCCGAAGTGGTGCGCGATCTCGTGGACCACCGTGATCTCCGTCTCCGCGATCACGTCCTCCCGGTCCTCGCACATCCGCAGCGTGGGGTTGCGGTAGATGGTGATCCGGTCCGGCAGCACCCCGGCGTACCACTCGCCGCGGTCCGTGAGCGGGGTCCCCTCGTACAGCCCGAGCAGCTCGGGGTCGTCCGCCGGCGGCTCGTCCTCGACGAAGACCGCCACGTTGTCCATCAGCCGCGTCAGCTCCGGCGGGATGCGGTCCAGGGCCTCGGCGACGAGCTCCTCGAACTCCTCGCGTGTCATCTCCAGCACGCGGTCATTGTCCCTCCGGCCGGGGCCCTCCCCGGGGGCCGGGGGAAACCGTTTTGGCGATAGGTCCCCGCATCCCATATGCTTCTCACGTCCCCGACGCGCTGGAAAGCGCCCCGGCGGGCCTTTAGCCCTCATCGTCTAGTGGCCCAGGACGCCGCCCTTTCAAGGCGGTAGCACGGGTTCGAATCCCGTTGGGGGTACGCATTACCGTGTGCAAGACTGGTTCTCGCACACTGCATGGTCCTGTGGAGCAGTTGGTTAGCTCGCCACCCTGTCAAGGTGGAGGTCGCGGGTTCAAGTCCCGTCAGGATCGCTGAGACCGGAAACGGTTTCGTGGCTGGGTAGCTCAGTTGGTACGAGCGATCGCCTGAAAAGCGATAGGTCGCCGGTTCGACCCCGGCCCCAGCCACAAGAGGAAGGCCCCGTCCCCCGGACGGGGCCTTCTGCGTTACCCCTCCTCCGCCGGCGCCGCCCCGGCGCGGGCGGCGCTGCGCCGGCGCACCAGGGCCACGGCGAGCGCGCCCACGGCGACCGAGGCCAGCAGCGCCCAGTCCGGCACCGCCCCCGCGACCGCCTGGACCCGCTGCTCCACCGCGTACGAGTCGTCCACGTCCAGCAGCCCGGGAAGGGCGCTCGCCCCGTCGTACGCGAGGAACAGCGCGCCCAGGGCGATGAAGAACAGCCCGGACAGCAGCGAGGTGGTGTGCAGCTCCAGCCGGCCCAGCCGGAGCGGGCGCCCGCGCAGCCAGCGCCGCCGCCCGAGGTCGAAGCGCTCCCACAGCAGGGCCAGGAGGAACAGCGGTACGGCCATCCCCAGCGCGTACACCGCCAGCAGCAGCCCGCCGTAGACCGGGCTGGCGCTGACCGCGGCCACCGTCAGGACGCTGCCCAGGATCGGACCGGCGCAGAACCCGGCCAGCCCGTACACCGCGCCCAGCGCGTACACCGACACGGCGGTCGTCGGCCGGATCCGGCCCGACAGCTCCGAGATCCGCCGCGGGGCGAAGCCCAGGCCCAGGATCTGCACGACCCCGAGGGCGATGATCAGCCAGCCGCCGGCCAGGACGAGGGCGTCGCGGTGGCCGTGGAAGAACCGCCCGGCGGTCGAGGAGGCCGCGCCCAGCGGGACGAGGGTGGTGGCGAGGCCCGCGTAGAAGATCCCGGTCCGGGCCAGCAGCCGGCTGCGGGAGTCGATCGAGTACGCGAAGAAGGCCGGCAGCAGCAGTGCGCTGCACGGGCTGAGCAGGGCCAGGAGGCCGCCCAGCAGGGCGGCGAGGTAGCCGATGCCGGTCATCGCGCCGCCCCGGCGCCGGCTGCGGCCTCTGCCTTGGCCTTGGCCTGCTCGATGGCCGCGGCGAAGGCGGCCTGCGGCTGGGCCCCGGCGATCGGCCGGCCGTTGACCAGGAAGGACGGGGTGGAGCTCACCCCGATGCCGTAGCCCTCCTCCTGGTCCTTCTGCAGCGCGGCCGAGGCTGCCTCGCCGGCCATGTCCTGCCGGAAGCGGTCCAGGTCCGGGACCCCGGCCTCGCGGGCGAGCTCCAGCAGCCGCGCCTCGCCGAAGCCCTTCTCCTTGGCGCCCTGGGCGTAGGCGGCGGCGTGGAACTGCCGGAACCGGTCCTGCTGCCCGGCGGCCCAGGCGGCCTTGGCCGCGGCCTCGGACTCCGCGCCGAAGATCGGGAAGTTGCGCCACTCGATGCGCAGGGTGCCGTCCTCGACGTACTTCGCGATCAGTGCGGGCTCGGTGTCGCGGGTGAACTTGCCGCAGTAGCCGCACTTGAAGTCGGCGTACTCGATCAGCACGACGGGCGCGTCGGCGCGGCCCACGGCCAGCTTGTCGCCGGCCTCGCGCCGGGCGAGGCCGGCCAGGCCGGCATGAGCGTCGGAGCCCGCGGACCGGGGCTGCGAGGCGGAGGCCCCCCGGTCGGCGCGGTCGGCGCGCTCGGCGGGCTTGGTGGCCTGCCAGGAGGCGAGCCCGAGGGCGACGGAGGCTGCGGCGACGGCGGCCGCGATCAGCAGCGGCCTGCGCCGGGAGGCACTGCCGGACGAGGACGGGGACGGGGAAGGAGAAGAGGGCATGCGGATGCTCCAGAGCTGCGAAGTGAAGGACGAGGGCGAGGATGAAAGGCGGACGCCACAGCGGGCGACCGGCCCTCCTACACCCGCATCACCGACAGCTCCACCGGGCCGGGCGCCGGCCGTTCGGGCCCGCGTACGCAGGCCAGCGCGCGCGGGAGCGCGCAGGGGGCCCAGCCGCCGCGGGGGGCCGGCCGGGCGCCCCCCCCGCCGCCCGGGACCGGGTGGGCGGCCGGCCGGCCCCGGACCGCCGGGGCCCCGGGGGGGCGCGCCCGCCCCCGG